>CAMWXQ010000084.1 GCA_947178235.1 uncultured Muribaculaceae bacterium | reverse complement strand
CCGCCCAACTCCTCGAAACCCTCCTGCCATGAAGATGACCGTAAAGAATATGGTGTGCCGCCACTGTGCCGCCGCCGTCGCCTCGATACTGCGCCGCCTCGAAATCCCCTTCGAGGATGTCGCCGTGGGCTCAGTCACTCTCCCCGAACTCCCCGACGGGGAGCAGCTGCGCCGTCTCGACGAGGCGCTTGCCGCCGAGGGATTCGAGCGCATAACCGACGCCGCCACCGCCACGGTCGAGCGGGTCAAACAGGCTGTGCGCGACCATGTGCGCGACCACGACGAGTGCCGCCTCAACCTCTCGGCCTGTCTCGAAGAGCACCTCGGCATCCCGTACGACACACTCTCGCGCCTCTTCTCCCAGATGGAGGGGCGCACCGTCGAGAAGTATCACATGGCAGTCAAGACCGACCGCGTCAAGGAGCTCCTCGCCGACCCGAAGCTGACCCTGGCGGAGATCGCCGACCTCACGGGCTACTCCTCTGCCGCTCACCTCTCGCGCCAGTTCAAGTCGGTCACGGGGATGACCCCGACGGAGTATGTCCGCCTCGCCGACTTCGCACGCACACCACTCCCCGAAATCTGACAAGCCTTTTCCCGAAAAGTGTAACACCCGTCCACAGGGAATTCGGTAATTTTGCAGGGTAAAATCATACCCTGCACATGAATCTCCTTCACCTCTGGAACTCTTTCGCGGCCATCCTCAATGAGATGTCCCCCTACATACTCCTCGGCTTCCTCATAGCCGGGCTGTTGCACGTCTTCGTCGATCCGCGCACCATGAGCCGCCACCTGAGCGGCCGTGGCCTCCGTCCCGTCATCAAAGCCGCCCTGCTCGGCATCCCCCTGCCGCTCTGCTCGTGCGGCGTGTTGCCCACCGCCGTCTCGCTGCGCCGCCAGGGTGCATCGAAGGCCGCCGCGACATCCTTCCTCATCGCCACCCCGCAGACCGGCGTCGACTCGATCGCCGCCACATGGTCGCTGCTCGGGCTCCCCTTCGCCGTCATCCGCCCCGTGGCCGCACTGGTCGGTGCCGTTGTCGGCGGCGGGGCCGTCGCAGCCCTCGACCCCTCGGGGAGCGCTGCGGGACGCAGTCTCGGCGAGGAGGCGCGCGAGGACTACTCGGGGCTATCCTTCGGGCGCAAGCTCATCGCCGCCGTCCGCTACGGACTGGTCGACATGGTGGCCTCTGTCGGCAAGTGGCTCGTCATCGGGCTTGTCGTGGCCGCGCTCATCACCGTCTTTGTCCCCGACTCGTTCTTCACCGCCCTCTCGGGCCATCCCCTGCTGGCTATGCTCGCCGTGGTCGCCATCGCCGTGCCGATGTATGTGTGCGCGACAGGCTCGATACCGATCGCCCTCTCGCTCATCCTCAAAGGTCTCAGCCCCGGCATCGCCTTCGTGATGCTCATGGCCGGTCCCGCCGCCAACTTCGCGTCCATCATCATCCTCTCGCGTACCCAGGGTCGCCGCGCCACAGCCATCTACGTCGGCTCGGTCGTCGTCACCGCCGTCGCCTTCGGCCTGCTCATCGACACGCTGCTCCCCGCCTCGTGGTTCATCCCCGCGGGGGGTGCCGCCGCCGGATGCTGCCACGTCACCTTCGGGCTATTCGACACACTTTGCAGCGTCCTGCTCGCAGGGCTCCTCGCCTACACACTCCTGTTCCGCAAACACAACCATCACCACCATAACATCACCGAAGAAATGAAAAAGACATATCAGGTAAAGGGCATGGCCTGCAACCACTGCCGCTCGACCGTCGAGAAACAGATTGCAGCTCTCCCCGGTGTCGTATCCGTCACCGTAGACCTCCCCTCGGCCACCGCCACCGTCGAGGGTGACGTACCCGCCGAGGCCGTCGTCAACGCCGTCCGCCTCGCAGGGTTCGAGATTGAGAATTAAGAATTCCCATCTTCCCCTTCCACTTCCTGTATCCGAGGATGGCGATGACTGTGTAGATGCCGTAGAGGATGGCGTAGAATGGGCGGTCCTTGTAGAAGTATAGCCCGACGCATACGCTGTCTACCAGTACCCACGCCCACCACTGCTCGATGTACTTCTGCGCGAGCATCCACGTCGCCACGATGCTCATGGCCGTGGTGAAGGCGTCGAGGTAGGGGACCGTGCTGTCCGTGCAGGTCACGAGCCACCACGCTATCGCGGCATAGACCGCCGCAAAGGCCACGATACACCCCGCCAGACGTGCGGGCGGTATGTGCGTGATGGCGCGCTCGGCCCCCTTCTTGCCGCTGTGCGTCCACACCCACCACCCGTAGATGGCTATCACGAAGTAGTAGATGTTCATCGCGAAGTCGGCGTAGAGCCCAGCGCGGTAGTAGACCCAGAACGAGATCGTGGGCATCGCGATGCTGGCCCACCACATCCGCGGGTCGGCATGGTACTCCCACCATATATAAAGGAGGCCGACGAGGAACCCCGCGATTTCGAGGCAGCGGTCAAGGGTGAGCAGGCTTTCCATCAGCGGGTCAGAATTTGAGTGTCACTGTACCGATGAGGTTGGTGGTCGCCTGGGCCGCGAGGCCACAGTAGCGGTAGACGACCTTCTCCCCACGGTCGTCGACATAGTACCCGGCCCCGGCATAGCCGTTGTTCTCATACTTCTCGTTGAAGAGGTTGTGGACCGTCACCCCGACCGAGAGGCCGCGCAGACCCGCGACACTGCCGAAGTCGTAGGCGAGGGCGAGGTCGCTCACACAGTAGGCGTCGAGCATCTGCTCGCGCGACTCGGCGTTGCTCAGATACTGGCGCGAGACGTAGTGGGTCATCAGCGATGCATCGAGCCCGCGCCAGTGGAAGTTGAACGCATTGTTGGCCGTCACCGAGGGGGAGAATGCGATGGTCGTCGACCCCAGATAGTTGGCTATGGGGTTGGTCCACTCGTCCTCGTAGATATATTCGGTGAAGTCCTTGATGCGGTTGCGCGAGAATGTGGCGTTGATCTCCCAGTCGAACCATCGGCACGGCCTCAGGGCGCCTTGTAGCTCGATGCCCGCGCGATAGCTGCGTGGAGCGTTCACGCTCAGCGGATTGCCCGTATCCGAGAGGGCTCCGGTGAGCACGAGCTGATCCTTGTAGTCCATGTAGTAGAGATTTACCCCGAGGCTGAACAACGGGTGGCCGAAGGTATAGCCGAGCTCGTAGTCGAACATCCGCTCGGCCTTCGGGTCGTGGCGGCGGTCGCCGTCGGTGAAGTTGTCGCGCACGGGCTCGCGGTGGGCCACGCTCCACGACGCGAAGGCGCGGTGGCGGTCGCCGTCGGCAAAGTTGATGCCCACCTTGGGGTTGAAGAATCCCCACCGCCTGTCGACCTCCACGGGGGCCATCCCGCCGGTGTTCCAGTCATAGTTGTCGCTCACGCCGCTGATCTTGTAGTCGATGACGCGGTATTGGAGGTCGGCGAAGGCCGCGAAGGGGCGCGAGACCTGCACATTGGCGCGGGCATAGATATTGCCGTCCCATTTCTCGCCCGTGTTGTCGTAGTACTGCTGCAAGGGGTTGATGGGGCCGACATAGTTGCGCACCCACTTGACCTGCCCGAAGTGGCGGCCGTGGAAGTAGCTCACCGTGGCCCCCGCCGTGGCGTCGACACGCCCGTAGCGGTAGTTGGTCGTGACCGTGGCGCCCCCGAAGTCGTTGTCGTTGAATTTGAGGCGTATGAGGTCGCTCTTCTCCACCGTCGTGCCGTCAGCGGTGACGAATGGCGTGAGGCCGTACTCGACGAGTGTGCGGCGCGTCTTGTACTGGTCATAGTGTCCGTCCCCCTTGGTGTAGAACAGGGCCGAGGTCAGATGCCATCGGTCGGAGAGGCGCTGAGAGAGGTGGAGCTGGAAGTGGTGCTGCGTGAAGTAGTCCTTCTGGTCGGGGTAGTATGCCGTGCGCCCCTCGTCGTCTGTGTACTCGCCGCAGGGATTGTAGCGGCGGCCGAACTCCTTCATCTGCTCGGGCGAGGCATAGTCCCACGCCATATAGGTCTCCTCCTTGCCCCCGAAGGTGATGAGACGAAGCGAGGTCCCGTGGTTCGAGTACCCGACCTGGCCGAAGTAGCTCCACAGGTCCGACGAGGCACGGCGGATGTATCCGTCGGTGCCGATATTGCTCAGACGAGCGTCGACGGTCCAGTGGTCGCCGAGGAGCCCCGAGCCCACGCGCAACGTCTCCTTGTGGGTGTTGAAACTTCCGTAGCTCCCCGTCAGCACGCCGTAGGCATCCTCCGAGGGGGCGTCGGTCACCATGTTTATCGAAGCTCCGAAGGCCCCGCTGCCGTTGGCGCTCGTGCCTGCGCCACGCTGGATCTGCACATCGCGCAGCGACGAGGCGAGGTCGGGCATGTTGACCCAGTAGACGACGTGGCTCTCCCCGTCGTTGACCGGCACGCCGTTGGCCATAACGTTGATGCGCGTGGCGTCGGTGCCGCGCACCCTCAGACTGCTGTACCCCACGCCTGCGCCCGCGTCGGAGGTAGCCACCACCGACGGGGTCATGCCCAGGAGGAAAGGCAGGTCGCGCCCGTCGTTCTGTCGTTCGAGTTGTGCTTTGGTGATTGTTGTCTGCGCCACCGGGGTGTTCTTCGAGGCACGGTTGGCCGAAACCTCTATACCTCTCAGATTGATGGTTGCGATGGCTGTGTCCGGGACCTCCTCGGTCCCGCGGGGAGCCGCCGACATGGCCGCATTGAAGGCCGTCAGCGCGCACGCCGCCATGATGAGTCTCTCTCTCTTCATTGCTCTTTTTTCTCTACGCCGGTATTACCCGGATCAGGTTCGAAGGGTATGTTCTCAGCTTCGGGTAGGCTCACAGGCCACCCCTCGGCACCCCTAAAAATATGTTGTCGGGCACAAAGGTACGCAAAAAATCTCATTCGCTTGCAAAACCCGCGGGAAAAACGTAACTTTGCCTCATCTTAACCCAAGACCAACCTTAAACAACAATATTATGGCAAAATTCGACAAACTTGCCGTCCTCGCCAAGATGGGCGAGACCGGTGTAGTCCCCGTATTCTATGACAAAGATCCCGAAGTAGCCAAGCAGGTAGTGAAGGCTTGCTACGACGGCGGCATCCGCGCCTTCGAGTTCACCAACCGCGGCGACTTCGCCCACGAGGTATTCGCCGAGGTAGTCAAGTTCGCTGCCAAGGAGTGCCCCGAGATGGCTATGGGCGTAGGCTCGATCGTAGACCCCGCCACCGCAGCCCTCTACATCCAGCTCGGCGCCTGCTTCGTAGTCGGCCCGCTCTTCAACCCCGAGGTATCGCGCATCTGCAACCGCCGTCTCATCCCCTACACCCCCGGCTGCGGCTCGGTCAGCGAGATCGGTGCTGCCCAGGAGACCGGCTGTGACCTCTGCAAGGTATTCCCCGGCGACGTCCTCGGCACCAAGCTCGTCAAGGGTCTGCTCGCTCCCATGCCCTGGTCCAAGCTCATGGTCACCGGCGGCGTAGAGCCCACCAAGGAGAACATCGAGGGCTGGGTCAAGGCCGGTGTCTACTGCGTAGGCATGGGCTCGAAGCTCTTCCCCAAGGACAAGGTTGCCGCAAAGGACTGGGCATATGTATCGGCCAAGTGTGCCGAGGCCCTCGGCTATGTAGCCGAAGCCCGCAAGAAGTAACAGGCTGATCCAACACATCCCAACCCCATAAATGCGATACCGGGCCGTCGTCACGACGGCCCGGTATTTCTCTTTAACCTTAATCTAATACCATGAAAACACAGTGCAAATAATAG
>CAMWXQ010000083.1 GCA_947178235.1 uncultured Muribaculaceae bacterium | reverse complement strand
ACATCATCTATGCCGGCGCACAGAAGAACCTCGGTCCCGCAGGCGTCACCCTCGTCATCGTCAAGGAGGATGCCCTCGGCAAGGTCGACCGCCCCATCCCCACCATGCTCGACTACCGCACCCACATCAAGAAGGGTTCGATGTTCAACACTCCCCCCGTACTCCCCGTCTACTCCTCGCTCATGACACTGCGCTACTACAAGGAGATGGGCGGCGTCAAGGCCCTCGAAGCCCTCGACCTCAAAAAGGCAGGGATGCTCTACGAGGCCATCGACTCGTCCAGGATGTTCGTCGGCACAGCCCGTCCCGACTCGCGCTCGATCATGAACGTAACATTCGTGATGAAGCCCGAGTACACCGAGCTCGAAAAGGATTTCGTCGACTTCGCCACCCAGCGCGGCATCGTCGGCATCAAGGGCCACCGCTCCGTGGGCGGCTTCCGCGCATCGCTCTACAACGCCCTCCCCGTCGAGAGCGTCGAGGTCCTCATCCAGGCCATGAAGGACTTCGAGAAGCAGCACTGATTTTGAATTTTGCTTTGCAAAATTCAAGGTTTAAAGTTTAGGGTCCTGCGGCCTCTGGTTTAAAGTTTAAACCCGAGGTGCCGCATCTCCAAAGCGCGCAGCGCAACTAAACTTTAAACCTCAGGCCGCAAGGCCCTAAACCCCTAAACCCCAAACATCAACTCCAATGAAAATCCTCATAGCAACCGAGAAGCCCTTCGCCCCCGTGGCCGTCGAGGGTATGCGCAAGGTAGTCGAGGAGGCCGGCGCCGAACTGGCCCTGCTCGAAAAATACACCGAGAAGGCAGCCCTGCTCGCCGCAGTGGCCGACGCCGACGCCCTCATCGTCCGCTCGGACAAAGTCGATCCCGAGGTCATCTCCGCAGGCAAAAACCTCAAAATCGTCGTCCGCGCCGGCGCTGGGTATGACAACATCGACCTCGAAGCCGCCACCGCCGCAGGGGTCAGCGTACAGAACACCCCCGGGCAGAACTCCAACGCCGTCGCCGAACTCGTCTTCGGCCTCGCCGTCATGATGGAGCGCAACTGCTACAACGGCACCTCGGGCACCGAGCTCCGCGGCAAACGCCTCGGCATCCAGGCCTTCGGGCAGGTCGGCCGCAACGTCGCCCGCATCGCCCGCGGCTTCGAGATGGAGGTATCGGCCCTCGACCCATACTGCCCCGCCGCAGTGATGGAGGATGCCGGCGTCACCCCCGTCGACACCGTCGAGCGCCTGTACAGCGAGAACTCCGTTGTCTCCATCCACATCCCCGCCACACCCGAGACCTGCGGCTCGATAGGCCGTGACCTCATCGTCCTCATGCCCAAGGGTGGCCTCCTCATCAACACCGCCCGCAAGGAGGTCATCGACGAGGAAGGGCTCATCCAGGCCCTCACCGAGCGTCCCGACCTCAAATATGCCGCCGACGTAGCCCCCGCCATGGCCAATGAGATCAAGGCTCTCTTCGGCGACCGCGTATTCTTCACCCCGAAGAAGATGGGCGCACAGACCGCCGAGGCCAACATCAACGCCGGCATCGCCGCCGCACGCCAGGCCATCGACTTCCTCACCACAGGCGCCGACCGATTCCGCGTCAACAAGAAGTAAGCCGTCGCCCCCCGACCGAATCCACAAGGCTCCGGAGCCAGGACCACACTCCCGCTCCGGAGCCTTTCAACAATTTTCACCCCGCAGGCGTTTGAAAGTATATATTATATATAAGGTGTAACCCGAACGTCCCTTATCCCCTCCCTCATCATCAATTCGACTATGACAAAAGATAAACTCCTGCAAATATACGCTTCAAGTTTCCGTCAGAACTGGACCCTCCCCGCCCTCACCGACTATGGCTCGGGGACCACGATGACCTATGCCGACCTGGCACGCCGCATCGCCGCCACCCACATGCTCTTCAAGGCCTGCGGGGTACGGAAGGGGGACAAGGTGGCCCTCATGGGTAAGAACTCGATCGCGTGGGTGGAAACCTACATGGCCACCGTCACCTACGGAGCCGTCATAGTCCCCGTCCTGCACGACTTCAATGTCCAGGATGCCCAGCATATCATCAATCACTCGGGCAGCGTACTGCTCTTTGTCTCAGAGAGCATCTTCGAGAACATGGACTTCGAACGCATCCCCGATGTCCGCGCCGTATTCTCGCTCGAACACAGACGCGTCCTTGCCGAGTCGGCCACGCTCGACGGCAAGGCGGCCAAGTGTCTCGAACGACTCCCCGACCGGATGCGCCGCAGCTATCCCCACGGATTCACCTCGGCCGACGTCTCGTATCCCGACGTGGACGAGAACGACATCGCCGAAATCAACTACACCTCGGGCACCACGGGATTCTCCAAAGGTGTGATGCTCACATACAACAACCTCAAAGGCAACGTCGTCTTCGGCATCGAGTCGCGGCTGCACTACCGCGGCTCGCGCTGCCTGTCGTTCCTCCCCCTTGCACACGCCTACGGATGCGCCTTCGACATGCTCGTCCCCCTCGCCGTAGGCACCCACGTCACCCTGCTCGGCAAGCTCCCGACCCCCAAGCTTCTGCTCAAAGCATTCGCCGAGGTCAAACCGAGCCTCATCATCTGCGTCCCCCTCATCCTCGAAAAGATATACCGCAACAAACTCCGCCCCATGCTCGAAAAGGGGTATGTCCGCAACATCATGCGCCTCCCCGGGCTCAACAAGGTCCTCTACCGCAAGATACGCCAGCAGCTCATCGCGGCCTTCGGCGGCGAGTTCGAGGAGGTCATCGTCGGCGGCGCGCCCCTCAACCCCGAGGTCGAACAGTTCCTGCACCGCATCGGATTCCCCTTCACCGTCGGCTACGGCATGACCGAGTGCGGCCCGCTCATCAGCTATACCCCCTGGCGGCGTTTCATCCCCGGCTCATCGGGCCGCGTGCTCCCCGGCATCATGGAGGCCAAGATCGACGGCTCGCCCGACCCCGCGAAGGTCTCCGGCGAGATATGCGTCCGCGGCATGAACGTCATGAAGGGCTACTACCGCAACCCCGAGGCCACCGAGGCAGTCATCGACGCCGAAGGATGGCTCCACACGGGCGACATGGGCACAATCAGCCACGACAATACAATCTTCATCCGCGGCCGCAGCAAGACCATGATCCTCTCGGCCAACGGCCAGAACATATACCCCGAGGAGATCGAGGCCAAGCTCAACAATATGCCCTACGTGGCCGAGAGCCTCGTCGTCGAGCGTGGCAATGGCCTCGTGGCACTCGTCTACCCCGACTATGACGCCGTAGACCGCGACAAGCTCGTGAACGCCGACCTCCCCGAAATCATGGAGAAGACCCGCACGGAGCTCAACAAGCTCGTCGCCCCATACGAACGCATCGACAAGATACAGCTCATCGCCAACGAGTTCGAGAAGACCCCCAAACGCTCAATCAAACGTTACCTCTATAACGCATGACCCCCACCCTCTTCGAGATACGCTTCGGCGTCCGCGACTACGAATGTGACGCCCAGGGCATCGTCAACAATGCCAACTATCTCCACTATCTTGAAATCACCCGCCACGCCTTCTGCGAGGCGCGCGGAACATCGTTCCGCGCCATGCACGAGGCCGGCATCGACCCCGTCGTGCGCAAGATCGAGATCGAGTACCTCAACTCGCTCACCATGGGGGATACCGTCCTCGCCTCGCTCGATGTTCGCCGCGAGGGGGCGCGATACCTCTTCATCCAGGAGATACGGCGTGCATCCGACGGCGCCATCGCCGCCCGCGCCACCGTCACCGTCGTCGTGCTCGAAGACGGACGCCTCTCGCGTGGCGACGCCGTAGCACAGATGCTCGGCATCGACTGAACCACCCACGACAGATTTCCCCACCGACACCTCAACCATGAACGACTCCCACCTTATATATAAGATAGCCTTCGCATCGCTCCGCTCGCTGACGGTCGAGGCCGCGCGCCTCATCCTGGACTGCGTGGGTACGGAGGAGCGTTTCTTCGAGATGTCCGAGGTCGAACTCCGCCCGCTCCTCGGCCTGCGGCGGCGCATATATGCCGACGATGTGCGCTCACGCGCCCTCGCCGAAGCCCGGCGGGAGATAGAGTTCGTGCGCGCCAACCGCATCCGCACACTCTACTTTGCCGATCCCGACTACCCACGGCGGCTGCTCGAATGTCCCGATGCGCCGCTCATGCTCTACATGATCGGGGACACCGACCTCAACGCCGCCCGCATACTCTCCATCGTGGGTACGCGTCACGCCACGGCCTACGGCACTACATTCGTGACATCACTCCTACGCGACCTGCGCGAGCGCATGGCCGATCCGCTCGTAGTCGTCAGCGGCCTCGCCTATGGCATCGACGTCGCCGCACACAGGGGATCGCTCGCCGAGGGGATACCGACCGTCGGCGTCCTCGCCCACGGCCTCAACACCATTTACCCCGCATCGCACCGCGACACCGCCGTGCGGATGGTCCGCGACGGCGGCGCACTCCTCACCGACTACCGCTCGATCGACGCCACCCACAAGGGAAACTTCCTCGCCCGCAACCGCATCGTGGCGGGGCTCGCCGACGCCCTGCTCGTGGCCGAGAGCGACACCCGCGGCGGCGCCATGGTCACAGCGCGCCTCGCCGCCGCATACTCGCGCGAGGTTCTCGCCCTCCCCGGACGCATCGGCGACCGATACTCGCGCGGATGCAACAAGCTCATCGCCGACAACGGCGCAGCCCTCGTCACCTCGGCCACAGACCTCATGCGGCTGATGGGATGGCCCGAACGGCCTCAGGAGGGCGCACAGACCGAACTTTTCCCCACCCTTTCACCCGAGGAGGAATCCATCGTCGAGGTAATCCGCGAGACTGGCGAAGCCACGCTCAGCCACATGCTCGCCACGCTCGACATCCCCGTGCACCGGCTCATGTCCACGCTCGTCGACCTCGAAATGCGGCGCGTGGTCATCTCACTCCCCGGCTCCAACTACCGACTGCTTTGACCCAAAACAAATACAAACCCTCAAAAGGCACCCGACTGATATGAAACAGATCATCGCCCCCTCCGAGCTCATCATCAATCCCGACGGCTCGGTATTCCACATCCACCTCCGCCCCGATCAGCTCACCGACCGCATCATCCTCGTCGGTGACCCAGGCCGCGTCGACATGGTGGCCTCATTCTTCGACACCACCGACTTCGAGGTCAAGTCGCGCGAATTCCACACCATCGGCGGTACATTCCAGGGTAAGCCGATCATGTGCCTCAGCCACGGCATAGGTCCCGACAACATCGACATTGTCATCAACGAGCTCGACGCCCTCGCCAACATCGACTTCGAGACCCGCGAGGTTCGCGACCGCCACCGCACACTCACCCTCGTGCGCATCGGCACCTCCGGGGCACTCCAACCCGAGCTGAAACTCGGCACCCCCGTGATTGCACAGAAGTCCATCGGCTTCGACGGCGTACTCAACTACTACGCGGGACGCAACGAGGTCGCCGACCTCGGATTCGAGAAGGCCTTCTGCGAGAGCGTTGGCTGGAATCCCCTCTGGGCCAAACCCTATGTAGTCGATGCCGACCCCGAGCTCGTGGACCTCATCGGCCGCGACGACATGGTGCGCGGCGTCACCATCTCTGCCGTCGGATTCTACGGACCCCAGGGCCGCCAGCTCCGCCTCCCCCTCGCCAACCCCGACCTCAACCACCACATCGAGCACTTCCGCTACGACGGACGCAAGGTCACCAACTACGAGATGGAATCCGCACCTCTCCAAGGCCTCGGCCGCCTCATGGGCCACAAGGCAATGACCGTATGCTCGATCATCGCCAA
>CAMWXQ010000082.1 GCA_947178235.1 uncultured Muribaculaceae bacterium | reverse complement strand
CGCTCCGATGGTCCAACCTCAACACCTCCATCATGCTCCGACTGGTCAAGAACTTCAACCTCAACCTCTCGGCCACATGGGACGTGTACATGTACGGACTGAATGAATACGGGCGCCCCGTCCGCATCAACAAGTTGCGCCTCACCCACGGCAAAGGATGGGGCCGTCTGTCGAGCACGGGTACATCGTTCAGCTACTCGATCAACAACAACACCTTCAAGAAGCTCTTCGGGCGCGATGACGATGACAAGAAGGACGACTCGAAGGGGGGCCAGAGCGAGGATCAGAACTTCGCCTCGGAGACATCCGACTACGACGGCGGGCGACCACAGTCCTCGGCGGGCAAGAAGAAGAACGGCATACAGATCGGCCGCAACGGATACATGGACTGGTCGGTGCCCTGGAACCTCAACTTCAACTACTCCATCAACTACGGATACGGCGAATTCGACTACAAGAAGTTGGAGTACAAGCCCAAGATCACCCAGAACTTCTCGTTCTCGGGCAATATCCGTCCCACGTCCAACTGGAACCTCGGATTCTCAGCCTCGTACAACTTCGACACCCACAAGCTGGCCTACATGAACTGCAACATCTCGCGCGACCTGCACTGTTTCACGATGCGCGCGAGCTTCGTGCCCGTGGGCCCGTACAAGAGCTACAACTTCCACATCTCCGTGAAGTCCTCGCTGCTCTCAGACCTCAAATATGACAAACGCTCGTCGCTCTCCAACGGCGTGAAGTGGTATAATTGACCCTCGGCACGGAGGCCACTCCCCGATTTTCCTTAAATAAATGTAAATCGGTTGGTTTGGGGTGGGATTTTTCATATCTTTGTGGAAATTTGTAGAGATTATCCCCCACATACCCCAAATGAAACTCGTTGGAGCACACGTATCCGTCGAGCAGGGTGTCTCCAACGCCCCGCTCAACGCCCATGACATAGGCGCCCTGTCCTTCGCACTCTTCACCCGCAACCCATCGCGCTGGGTGTCCAAGCCCATACCCGAGGCCGAGGCTGAGCGCTTCAAGGTCAATTGCGCCGAGTGTGGCTACTCCCCCTCGGTGATTCTCCCCCACGATAGTTATCTCATCAATCTCGGCTCCCCAGACAAGGAGAAGCTCGCTAAGTCGCGCACGGCCTTCCTCGACGAGATGCGCCGCTGCGAGCAGCTCGGGCTCACGATGCTCAACTTCCACCCCGGGAGCCACCTCAAAGAGATTGACCCCGACGCCTGCCTCGACCTCATCGCCGACTCGATCAACTCGGTCCTCGATGTCACCACAGGCGTGAAGGCAGTGATCGAGAATACCGCCGGCCAGGGGAGCAACCTCGGCTATACATTCGCCCAGATTGCCCGAATCATCGACGGCGTCGAGGACAAGAGCCGTGTAGGCGTCTGCATAGACACATGCCACGCATACACCGCGGGCTACGACATGACCACCCCCGAGGCATACGAGGCCACATGGAAGGAGTTCGGTGACGTCATCGGATTCCAGTATCTCTCGGCGATGCACCTCAACGACACCGCCAAGAAACTCGGCTCACACATCGACCGCCATGCCCCCATCGGCACGGGTGAGCTCGGGATACCCTTCTGGCGGATGCTCATGAACGACCCCCGCATGGACGGCATACCCCTCATCCTCGAAACACCCGACGAAGCCCTGTGGGCCGACGAGCTCAAACTGCTCAAAGACCTCCAGGAGGCATGATTCACAATTACTAATTATCAATTCCCAATTTCGCATATGACCAACAAACCTGACCAGAGCTTCTGGAAACTGTGGAATCTGAGCTTCGGATTCTTCGGCGTCCAGATTGCCTACGCCCTCCAAAGCGCCAATATCTCGCGCATCTTCGCCACCATCGGCGCCGACCCCCACTCACTCAGCTACTTTTGGATTCTCCCCCCGCTCATGGGTATCGTCGTCCAACCCCTCGTGGGCGCTGCCAGTGACCGCACATGGAACCGTTTCGGCCGCCGCCTCCCCTACCTGATACTCGGCGCGGCCATTGCCGTCATCGTCATGTGCCTCCTGCCGAACGCGGGCAGCTTCGGATTCACCGTCGCCGGGGCCATGGTATTCGGCTTCATCGCCCTCATGTTCCTCGACACATCCATCAACATGGCCATGCAGCCGTTCAAGATGCTCGTGGGCGATCAGGTGAACGAGAAACAGAAGGGCCTCGCATACTCGATCCAGAGCTTCCTCTGCAATGCCGGCAGCCTCGTGGGCTATCTCGCCCCCATCACCCTCACCGCCATCGGCATCAGCAACATCGCTCCCAAGGGCGAGGTGCCCGCGACGGTGACCTACTCGTTCTACATCGGCGCCGTCGTCCTCGTGCTCTGCGTGATCTACAGCTTCATCTTCATCCGCGAGATGCCGCCCGCCGAGTACCGCCGCTACCACGGCATCAAGGAGGAGGACCCCAACGCACCCAAGCCCAAGCGCCCCGGGATGCTGACCCTTCTGAAAACCGCCCCCCGCACATTCTGGACGGTCGGCCTGGTCCAGTTCTTCTGCTGGTCGGCATTCCTCTACATGTGGACCTACACCAACGGCGCCATCGCCGACACCGTCTGGAACACCACTGACGTACACTCGGCTGCCTATCAGCAGGCAGGCAACTGGGTAGGCGTACTCTTCGCCGTCCAGGCGGTCGGCTCGGTCATCTGGGCCGTCATGATCCCGATGTTCAAGAACCACAAGGTCGTCTACTCGCTCAGCCTCATCCTCGGCGGCATCGGCTTCATCTCCACGCTCTTCATCACCAATGAGTACGCACTCTTCATCTCATACCTGCTCATCGGTTGTGCATGGGCCGCGATGCTCGCGCTCCCCTTCACCATCCTCACCAACTCCCTCTCTGGCGAGAACATGGGCACCTACCTCGGCCTCTTCAACGGCACCATCTGTCTGCCTCAGATCTGCGCCGCTGCCCTCGGTGGTGTCCTCCTCCCCCTCCTCGGAGGCCGACAGGTCAATATGCTTGTCCTCGCCGGTGTCCTCCTCATTGTCGGCGCCATCTGCGTCCGCTTTGTCAAGGAGACCCGCGGCGAAGCCGCCAAGACCGACGAGATGCTGAGCGAAGAGCTCTGATACCCGCATACCACACAAACACGGCCCTCACCCGACGGATGAGGGCCGTGTCGTGTATTATAGCTATCTTGGCTATTTTTCAACCGAGGATTCCCGCCTCGCGGAACATCTTTGCGTAGAACTCCGCCTTGGCTTCGAGTTTGAGGGGATAGGCTCGGGAGGTAGACGGCATACGCCACAGCGAGAGGCCGTCGGCGGACTTCACCATCCCGCCCATCTTAGGCGGCTCGGTCCCGGTCAGCTCGGCAGCTACGCCCGCGGCCTTCTCGCCTGTGGTGGCTACTGTGTGACACTCGGGGATGCGCGCGAGCAGTCCGTAGAGGTCGACAGGCTCGACGATTTCGAGAAACTTGTCCGAAGCGTTGTTCATCAGACGGCGTATGACATGGCCTGTATCGCTCAGAGCAATCCCGTGTGTGTCGAGCAGAGTCTTGATCTTGTCGAGGTCAAAGTTCTTGCCGTCGGGTTGATAGAGTGCCCGACGGTCACCCATGAAGATGAGCCCCATCATCGGCCAGAAGTCATTGGTGCGGTTGGGGTAGTAGAAATTCATGCTCCAACGCTTGGGCTGAGGCGGGAAGGTGCCCATGATGAGGACTTTGGCTCCCGAGGGCAGATATGGCTCGAAGGGATGGGTTTCGAGCTCGGGGAGCGGGGTGTTCTGTTCAGTTTCCATATACATTATAACGTCGGGGAGCGAATAAAGATTGTGACACTCAGACCAAACCATCGGCACGGCAGGGATGTTTTAATGACAGAAGATAATTGTCATCGATTTGTAACATAAAGACACCACATTATGAAACCCCTCCTCTCCCTCACGATAGCACTGGGCACCCTGCTCCTCTGTTCATGCTCGCCCGACCCCGAAAAGAACCACGGATTCAGCGGCGCCAACAATCCCGGCGGAAGCCGCGCACTCGCCGCCATGGACGCCTCGCGCGTATTCCCCGACGGAGTGCCCTCCGTCATCGACGGCGAGCGGGTCAGCTACGACGCCTCGGGTCGCGTATCGGCGATAGGCCAAGCCGCTAAGTTCACATACCTCTCGGCAGAGGATGCCGACAAGATGGGGTACAACATCCTCCTCGCCACCGCCGAGGGCACATACAAACTCTGCATCAACGACGAGGGCTGGGTAGGATACGCCGAGCGGGAAAACGGGGAGAGAATCAACCTCGCATACACCCTCGCAGGCTATCTCAACCACATCGATTGGCGCGACCCTGTGACCGACGGCTCGGGCGAACTCGTATTCTACTATGAGTACGGCAATCTCCTCACCGGCAAGGGGACGTGCAGCTACCCCGGCTACTCGGGTCGACTCGACGTGACGCTCTCATATACCAACACCGAGAATCCCGACGGCATCGACAACAGGGACGGCCTCATCTTCATGAACCACGGCATCGGGGCCTTTGACCTCGGCGGTCTCCAATGGGCCTACTACGCAGGAATGCTCGGTAAGCCGTCGCGCCAGCTCCCCTTACAGATGACCACGAGCACCCACAACGACACCTCGACCCAGGAATTCTACGAGTGGCAACTCGACGCCGAGGGGTATCCCGCCTCGGTCACCGTCAGCGAGACAGGCATGGCCTCGGACCGCATACGCTATGCCGGCGCCACATACAATTTCTCTTGGAAATAATCGACCACATATATAAAAAAGTCCCCGAGAAGGTCATTGCCTTCACGGGGACTTTTCTGTATCGGGTTATCCTCAGAATGTCACATTGCGCATGTCGCCCGAGGCGAGGAACTCGGTGTGGAATTTGAGGGCAGCTTCGAGGGTGTGGGGGGTCTGACCGCCACGGGTCGAGAGTTTGAGGTACTCGCGGAGCAGGGGACGGTAGATGGGGTGGGCACAGTTCTCGATGATCTCGTGAGCGCGCTCGACGGGATCGAGGCCGCGGAGGTCGGCAATACCCTGGTCGGTGACGAGGATGTCGACCGAGTGCTCTGTGTGGTCGGTGTGCGACACCATAGGCACGATGTTCGAGATCTTGCCCTCCTTGGTGATCGAGGGACAGGAGAAGATCGAGATGTAGGCGTTGCGGGTGAAGTCGCCCGAGCCGCCGATGCCGTTCATCATGCGTGTGCCGGTGACGTGGGTCGAGTTGATGTTGCCGAAGATGTCGGCTTCGAGTGCGGTGTTCATGGCGATGACACCGAGACGGCGGATGACCTCGGGGTTGTTCGAGATCTCGGAGGGACGGAGAACGAGGTGCTGCTTGAAGAACTCGATGTTGTCGATGACCTCATCCTCGACCTCGTTGCTGACGGTGAGCGAGCAAGAGGAACCAAACTTGCGGCGACCCTTCTTCCTAAGGTCTATGACGGCGTCCTGCATCACCTCGGTGTACATCTCGAAGGGAGGAATCTCCTTGGCGTCGGCGAGGCCGTAGAGCACGGCGTTGGCGACGTTGCCCACACCCGACTGCAAGGGGAGGAACGACGAGGGGATGCGGCCGGCCTTCATCTCGGAGATGAGGAACTGGCAGACATTGGCACCGATCTGCTTGGTGGTGTCGTCGAGGGGGGTGAAGGGCTTGACACCCTCGTAGTGGTCGCTCATGACGACGCCGACGATCTTCTCGGGGTCGAGTTTGAGAGTGGGCGAGCCGATACGGTCGCTGACCTTGAAGATGGGTATTGCGTCGCGGTTGGGGGGATCGAGGGGGAGATAGATGTCGTGCAGACCATAGAGAGCATGA
>CAMWXQ010000081.1 GCA_947178235.1 uncultured Muribaculaceae bacterium | reverse complement strand
GGGTGCAGAGGTGCTTGTAGCTCTGTTCGAGTTCCTTGTCCTCCTCGGGTGTGCCATTGATGGGCTTGATGGTCACGCCATCCTTCGAGATGGTGGTCTCCATCGCCATCATGATGTGGCCGAAGCGGTCATTGTTGACATATACGCCTGCGGGCCAGCGGAAGGGGGCGCCTCCCATGGCAGCGGCGATCATCTCGATGGATAGGAACGAGGGGCTCTGGAACGACGAGCGGCCGCGCAGTTCGATGATGCGCTTGCCACCCTGGATGACGCGCCCTTTCAGCTCCTCCCACTCGCCGTCGGGGAGCTTCTCGGTACCGATGATTTCGGTCAGCGGCTTGCCGTCGACTGTCGCGGTCGATGCGAAGACCGCCATCTGTTCGCCGTGGCCGCCATAGGTGCGGGCATTGGCGATGAGGTCGGCGGGGATGGCGAACTTCTTGGCGAGCTCGTTGCGCAGGCGGGTCGAGTCGAGTGCGGCGAGTGTGGTAACCTGCGAGGGTTTCAGCCCCGAGTAGAGCAGGGTGATGAGGCCCGTGATGTCGGCGGGGTTGAAGATGACGGTGATATGCTTCACGTCGGGGCAGTAGGTGCGCACATCCTTGCCGAACTGCTCGGCGATGGCGGCGTTACCTTTCAGCAGGTCCTCGCGGGTCATCCCGGCCTTGCGCGCGGCGCCACCCGAGTTGACGATATACTTGGCGCCTGTCAGAGCCTCCTTCACGTCGGTGGTATAGGTGAGGTTGAGCCCCTCGAAGCCGCATTGCAGCAGCTCCTCGGCCACGCCTTCGAGAGCGGGCCCATAGGGGTCGTAGAGGCAGATGTTCGGGGTCAGCTTCATCATTATGGCCGTCTGGGCCATGTTCGAGCCGATCATGCCGGCGGCGCCGACGATGACCAGCTTGTCTGTTGTCAGGTAGTTCATTGTCTCTTGGGATATTGGGTTGATTTTCTGTTCTGTCTAATGAACGTCCGTGTGCCCGTGCGGGTTCACACCATCAGTCGGTATATCGCCTCGACCTCTTCGGGGCCGAGAGTCATGTAACCCTTGAAGGGATTTCCCTTGTCGCGGAGGAAGCATCGTGTAAGATACCCGAAGTCCGCGCCCTCGATCCCGAGCTCCCCGAGGGTCGTGGGGAGGCCGAGGCTCTTGAAGAACCCGCGGAACTTCGTGGCGGTCTCCAATGCTCCCTTCTCGGGCGAGAGGTCGGCGGGGATGCCGAAGACGCGCTGACCGAGTTGGGCGACCTTCGCGGGCTTGTGCGATGCCATGAAGGTCATCCACGCGGGGAAGACCACGGCGAGTCCCGCGCCGTGGGTCACGCCATACTCGGCCGACAGGACATGTTCGAGGCCGTGCGAGCCCCAGTCCTCGCGCCGTCCGCAGCCACAGATGCCGTTGTGTGCCAGTGTCCCGCTCCACATGATATTGGCGCGGGCGTCATAGTTCTCCGGCTCGGCCATCACGACCTTGGCCTGATCCATGATTGCCATCAGCAGCCCCTCGGCCAGGCGGTCTGTGACCTCGACCCCCTCTGTGGTGGTGAAGTACCGCTCCATGATGTGGGCCATCATGTCTGCGATGCCCGCTGCGGTCTGTGCGGCGGGGAGCGTGTAGGTCAGCTCGGGGTCGAGGAGCGAGAACACGGGGCGCAGTACAAACTCGGTGCGGATACTGATTTTCTGCCCCGTCTCTGTGTTGGTTATCACGGCGTTGCCGCTCCCCTCGCTCCCGGCGGCGGGGATGGTCAGCACCACACCGATGGGCAGAGCCTTCTCGACTGGGGCTTTGCCCGCGAAGAAGTCCCAGAAGTCGCCGTCGTGGTAGAATCCCGCGGCCACGGCCTTGGCCGTGTCGATGACCGACCCGCCCCCGACCGCAATGATTCCGTCGGGATTGCATCGGCGGCACATCCCGATGGCCTCGCGCACAGGGCCGTCGGTGGGATTAGGCTTGATGCCGCCGAATGTCACGAAGCTGACACCCGCCTGTGAGAGCGAGGTGCAGACTTTTTCGAGCAGACCCGAGCGAATGGCCGACCCGCCGCCGTAGATGATCAGGACGGTACGCCAGCCCTCGTTGCGGGCCATCTCGCCGACCATATTCTCGACCCCGCGCCCGAACTTGTAGCGCGTGGGGGTGTAGAAGGAGAAGTTATCCATAATAAATTAGTTGTCAATGGTTTATGTAAGTCTTATAAGTCATATAAGATTTATAAATCTTATTATTCTTTAATTTTCAAACGAGTGCCGTCCCTCGCCGACCTCCCTTGTGCTGCCGTCGGGGAGGTGGATTGTGGCGGTGGTGTCCGCGGGGATGGTTGCCGAGAGGCTCCATGTGCCCGCGACGGGGTCGCGGCTCCACTCACAGGCGAGCCTCCCGTGCGGGGTCATGAGCGATGTGCGCGCCCACTTCATATCCCCGACCATCCGCGGCGCTATCACGGCCCTCTCCCAAGCGGTCGAGCCGTCGGCCTGTCGCAGACCGCCGATGCCCCCGTAGAGCCACTCCATCAGATGCCCGAGCATCATGTGGTTGTTCGAGACATTGTCGTATGCCTGCCAGCTCTCGGTCAGCGCCGTGGCCCCCTCGCGGAGTTGATATGCGTACCCCGGGAGGCTGTCGTCCGTGTTCATCGCGTAGAGCAGCGAATCGGCGCCATTTTCGGTCAGAGCCTCCACGAGATACTTGTATCCGATGTCGCCAGCCGTCACGGCATTCCCCCTCGCCTCGATGTCGGCTACGAGCGCCTGCATAGTCTCGGGGACCACGCACCCTTTCTCGGCCAGGCCGCAGCAGAGAGCCATTGCGAGTGCCGTCTGGCTCCCGTTCTCGTAAACCTTGTCGGTATGGTTGAGGAATCGGGCATTGAACGCCTCGGCCACGCGGTCGGCTTCGGTCTTGAACGCCTCGGCGTCCTCGCCGTGGCCCAGTGTGCGGGCGATCTCGGCCATAGTCGCGAGTTCGAGGTGATAGATCGCCGTGGCCGTCAGCGCCACGCTCGTCAGCTGCGCCTTGCCCGGACGCTCGGGCCCGATGTCGAACCAGTCACCGAGCCCGTAGTCGAGTATCCCCTCCTCGGCGCGCGACCCTAGATAGTCGATATAACGTTTCATGTCCCCGTAGTGGCGGGCCATCGCCGTACTGTCGCCATACCACACATATGTGTACCACGGGCAGAGGATGAACGACGCTCCCCACTCGGGTGTGTCTTCGAATCCGCTCCCCGCCTGGAACATGGTGTACTCGGGCGCAATGGTCGGTATCGCCCCGTCCTCGTGCTGAGAGTCGTCCAGGTCGTCGGCAATCTTGTTGAAGAGGTCGCGTACATCGTAGCGGTACATCATCGAGGCCGCCATCAGATGGTTCTGCTCCTGCCACCCGAGCTTCTCGCGCGTCGGGCAGTCGGTGGTGATGCTCACCATATTGCTTCTGATGGCTTGGTCTATGAGGTCGTGGATGCGGTTCATTAGGGTGTCCGAGCACTCGAAGCTCCCCGCCTCGGCCACATCGGCCGTCGTGTGTATACCTGTCACCCCGATGACCTCGACACTGGGGTCGGCGGTGACCTCGGCATATCGGAAGCCGGTGTAGGAGAACCGCGGCTGCCATGTCTCCCCCTCGGGCTCACCCGCGAGGGTATATTTCCACTGATACCCCGGCATACTGCGCTGATATACGGCTCCGTCCTTCAATATCTCGGCGGGTTTCACCGTCACGCTTGCACCGCGCTCACCCTTGACGTCAAGGCGCACGATTCCCGAGCCGTTCTTGCCGAAATCATATAGGTTGGGCCCGATTTTCTTTGCGGGGGTCTCGCTGTGGTACCTCACCCTTGTCCCTGCGGTTTGTTCGACGATCGGGACATCCCAGTGCGGTCGGGTGACTACGGCGGGGCGCCGCGTCCCCTCGAACGAGGCGTCGTGCCACTCCCCCGCATATATGCTCGTGAACCTCACGGGGCTCTCCGAGGCGATCCATGATCCGTCGCTCACGACTCTCCTGCGCGAGCCGTCGGCATACTCGATGTCGACGGCCAGTATCATCTTCGGCGCCCCGCACGAGCCTCCCATCTTGTGATACCCTTTCAATGGGATGTTGTACATTCCGTTGCCGAGCCATACGGCGAGCTCAACCTCATCCTTGCCGCTCATGAGCGGTGTCACGTCTATTTTGTTGTAGAGCAGACGCCTGTTGTACATCGTCCACCCCGGGTCGAGGAAGAGGGTATCCGCCTTCTGTCCGTCGACATACAGCTCGTACTGGCCGAGGCCGCTGACGTATGCCGTCGCCGATTTCACCTCGCCGTCCAGATGGACGCGCTTGGAGAGAACAGGCATCTCGTAGACCTTCAACGACTTCCCCTTCTGCGACTTGGCCCCGAGCAGGTGTATGTGCGGGAATATGATGGTCGAATCGGCATCCATCGCAATCCAATCGGCTCCCTCGAACGGCGCGGGGAGGTTCGTGGCCTCCGCAGAGGCGATGCAGAGGGAAGTGAGCAGGGCGATGAGATAGGGTAGGGTCAGAAGTTTCATGGCGGACAGGTTTGAGTCACGCAAATTTAACAATATATTTGCTCACACCGATGCAATAAGTGGCCGCATTTGAACGTAGGAGTATTAATTAACCATCGTTAACAATGAAGCTCGAACTTCTCGCCCCCGCCCGCAATGCCGACATCGCCATCGCCGCCATCCAGGCCGGGGCGGACGCAATATATATAGGCCCCGACAGCCACGGGGCGCGACGTGCCGCCGCCAACTCGGTGGCCGACATCGCGCGCGTGGTCGAGGCCGCACACCCCTTCGGCGTCAAGGTCTACGCCACCGTCAACACCATTGTCTACGACGACGAGATAGCCGATGTCGAGCGCCTCGTCCGCGAGCTCTACCGCGTCGGCGTCGATGCTCTCATCGTCCAGGATCTCGGGCTGCTCCGCGCCGACCTTCCCCCGATAGATCTCCACGCCTCGACCCAGTGTGACATCCGCACCCCCGCGAAAGCCCGATGGCTCCACTCGCTCGGATTCTCGCGTGTCGTCCCCGCCCGCGAGCTCTCGCTCGACGAGCTCCGCGCCATCCACGAGGCCGACCCCGGGGTCGAGATCGAGGCCTTTGTCCACGGAGCCCTGTGTGTATCGTACAGCGGGGACTGCCGTGCATCGGCCATGGCCGGCGGACGCAGCGCCAACCGCGGCGAGTGTGCCCAGATCTGCCGACTGCCGTTCAACCTCACCGACGCGGACGGGAATATCCTCGTGCGTGACAAGCACCTCCTCTCGCTCCGCGACCTCAACCGCTCCGAGTCGATCGGCGCGATGGCCGACGCCGGGGTCTCGTCGTTCAAGATCGAAGGGCGCCTCAAAGAGGCCGACTATGTAGTCAACGCCGTTGCCCACTACTCGCGCATCCTCGACAGGATTGTCGCCGAGAGCGGTGGACGCTATGAGCGCGCCTCGGCGGGCCGCTCGCGCTGCTCGTTCACGCCGGACCCATCCAAGGCCTTCAACCGCGGTTTTACCCCATACTTCCTCACGGGGCGTGCCCCGCGCGGGGGGATCGCCGCCATCCATACCCCTAAGGCGATGGGCGAGAATGTCGGCACCGTCACCGCCTCGACCGACCGCACCATCACGGCGCGCCTCACGGCCAATCTCGCCAACGGCGACGGCCTCGGGTACTTCGACGCCTCGGGCAAGTTCTGCGGATTCCGCCTCAACCGCGTCGACGGCAACACGCTCTACCCCGCCCCCCCCCAGCGCATCCCCCCGGGCCCCCCCCGGTTCCGCAACAGTCTGTGATACCCATAGCCGCGCCCACGAGACAAGAGGGCAAGGCG
>CAMWXQ010000080.1 GCA_947178235.1 uncultured Muribaculaceae bacterium | reverse complement strand
CGGCTATTCGGCGGCAGCGTCAGATGGGTATAAGCGACAGATACAATACACCCCCGATGCATAAACTGTGCATCGGGGGAGTTTTTATGACAAGTCCGGCGAGAAACTTGCCGAGAGTGAAGAAGTGTTTTTTGTATATCCAGATTGTTATAGCCTATTTTTCGTAGTCAACACTTTTGAATAGCTTAAAGTCTTCTTCTACATTATTACCGACCGTAGTAAGCATATCGCCCACCAACGCACCATTCATCCCTCCACGCAGTATTCGTGCGGTAGTCAGTCGTGAAAGACGAGCACGTCCTCCTGCGAAATGAAGGGTACATTTGGGAGCAATGAACCGCATAAGAGCCACCGAGCGTTCTATCTCATCTTCGCTTATCGGTTCAATATCCTGTAATGGAGTTCCCTTGATCGGTTGAAGTATATTGATAGGAATTGAGGAAGCTCCGGCGTCACGTGCCATAGCCGCCAATTCCAGCCTGTCGCGCATAGTTTCGCCCATACCGATAATTCCTCCGCAGCATATAGTGAAGCCTATCTCTTTTGCAATCCTGATAGTCGCAAGTTTATCTTCTATGGTGTGGGTGGTACATAGAGTGGCGAAATAAGATGGAGAACTTTCAAGGTTGCAGTGATACTTACGTACACCTGAATCCCATAGTTGTTGAAGTTGTTCACGCGATAACAGACCCATTGACGCGCATAATTCAACGCCTCCTTGCTCCGACATTTCCTTATATATTCCGCAGAAGTATGCAATATCTTTTGAAAGCACTTTACGACCACTTGTCACCATTGAGAAACATGAAGCCCCTCTGGTCTTGTTAACTGCAAAAGCCCTCAAGGCTTCTTCTTTAGGAATACGCTCGTATTCTTGTATTCCTGTTTTATGGCAACCTGCCTGGGCACACCACTTGCAGTTTTCACTGCAACGCCCTGAACGTGCATTGACAATCGAACAAGTATGTATCTTATTTCCACACCATTTCAACCGAATAGCATCGGCTGCCTTACATAGTTCAGCAGTGGAATATAGACTGTTGAGTTGGAGTGCCTCCTCGACCGTTGCAGGGAATCCTTCGTTTACGGCACGATTGGTCAGTTTCGAGATCATTGTATATATAAATGTAATTTGGGGTTATAATAAAATCGGAGCAGCGACCCCATCATTGGCTTTCACCAAAGATGCCGGGTCGCTACTCCGAATATCTTTAAATGTTATCAAGTTCGCTGCTTGCGATAGCGCAAAATTAACAATTAATTTTTAGACGATTTGTGTTTTTACAATAATTAACACATTATCAGAAAAAGAAAAGGTTCCGCTAATCTTTGAACCCTGCCTAAAAGTTTCCCTTCATACCCTCTACATCGGCGCAGAGAAATTCCCTTACCACGATACTTTTACACTCTCGGTATCAGGCGTTTCATAAAAATTTCGTAACTTTGAACTCGCTAATAATCTTTTTTCAATGAATAACTCAAACAAGGCACTCTCTTTTGAGCAAGCGCGAAACCTTTTGCCTGATGAATTTAGACCCAATGCCGAATTAACAGGTCGAAAGAAATTATTGAATACTCCGATGGGGTTAATAGCCTATCATTATTCCTCTTTGCTCAAAGATGGGTTATGGAAAACAAGCCATAACGAAGATGAAATCCGCAACACTATTGATTATATCCTTTTTGCCATAGGTTTTGAGGGTATAATTCTGCTTTCTCGTGAAATCTTACTCTCTTTTTACGATAAAAACTACAAAAGCCGATTTTCTGATGACCGTTATCCGATATATGTTTATAATGAAACCGACAAATACTATTGGAAAGGAGAGAACGGCGAAAGAATGGATATTACTAGATACTTCTTCCCGAATGAATAATCTATAACGTAGTTGCGGCACCGCCGCCGCGCTTTCGTAAATCGAGCCTATGGTCTCGACAAAAAGGCTTCAATCGCTAACTCATACAGCGAGCTTAGGCACCAATCTCCAGTTGGATCCGAGGCTCGCTTTCTTTATCGGCACTTCGCTCCGGCAATGGCGAACACTCGCCACATAAGGACTTTTACCGTTCATTATACCCTTTGAGGGATTTTGAAACTCTACGACCTTGAACCTGTTGTTGCATCGCCTCTCATCGGGACGATTTTCTTTTTCTGCACCTCGTCTGCCGGGCTTCAATACATAGGACTTACGCTTTTGCCGTGAGTGTTTACACGATGTTTGATACGCATTTGATTTGCGGTTGGGAGAACCGCCGAATATGGTAACGTATAGGTTTCCATTTACGAAACATTTTACTATCTGATATTAGGCCAAACACATCTGCGCCTCCTCACGGGCCCTCTTATGGGCCGGTGGGGAGGCGCTATTTTTGATGGGGTAGCCTGTCTGAGCAGTTGTTTACTCGTCGAGGTTGTTGTTGCGGGGGTTGTTGTTCAGTTCACGGGTTGCCTGTTCGACGAGCTTTGCATCGACCTTGTTGTCGTCAGCCTTGTCGATGTTGACACCACGGTAGTCGGTTGCGGGTTTCGTAGTCTTGTCCATAGTTGAAGTGTTTTTGTGATGTTTGTAAAGTTGTAAGTTAGTTTTCTACTCTTAGAACATCTGCGGCCCCGCGTTGGTTCACTCGGCGGCGTCTGTGGATTCGGCGGCTTCGGCTTCTTCTTCGGCGGGGGCGATGACGGGGAGGCGGTTGAGCTGCTCGATGTAGGCGAGCAATTCCTCGCGGCCACGGCCATCCTCGCTCGATGTGAGGAAGATTGGGGGAAGCTCTTCCCATGTGTCGAGCAGGGCGTCGCAGTAGGCCTTGACATTGCGGCGGCCGGCGTCGTTGCCGAGCTTGTCGAGCTTTGTGAAGACTATCGAGAAGGGGATGCCGTTCTCACCGAGCCAGTTGAAGAATTCGAGGTCGATCTTCATCGGCTTGTGGCGCGAGTCGATTAGCACGAACAGGTTGGTCATCTGCTCGCGTCCGAGGATATAGCCTCGGATCATCTTTTCGAGCTCCTCGCGCTGCTGCTTGCCGCGCAGGGCGAATCCGTATCCGGGGAGGTCGACGATATACCACGTGTCGTTGATGAGGAAGTGGTTGATGAGCAGGGTCTTGCCCGGTGTGGACGATGTCTTTGCCAGCTTGCTGTGGCCGGTGAGCATATTTATGAGCGAGGATTTGCCCACGTTGCTTCGGCCGATAAAGGCGTATTCGTGGCGCAGATCGGCGGGACACTTGCCCACCTTGGGGCTCGACAACGTGAAGCGTGCTGAATTGATGATCATTGTTATGTTGAGAGTTGAAAGTTGAGAGTTGAAAGAACGAATCAGTCGAGCATGAGCGAGATCATGGGACGTTCGGATGGGAAGCGGAGAATCCCGCCCACGACAGGCGAGGAGAAGAGTATGGCCCCGAGCACCTCGACGGTGACGTCGAAGTCGAGCTTGTCGGCGGGGATGGTGTCGTCCGTCACGCACACGCCGTCGCGGATGACGTATGTGTGTGAGTTGAGTTCGGGCAGGAGGTGGTCGGTCACACGGATGCGTGTCGCGAGCTTGGGATAGGCCTCGGCGACAGCCGAGAGCGCGGACATCACATTGACCACGCGGCCCATGCCCCTCGGCATCAGTCGCCCACCGATATTGTCGGTGGGTCGGCCGTAGAGCAGGAAGGGGACACCGGGATGCAGGCGGCGGAGCTCGCGCAACGAGGCTGTGCGGGCATCCTCGCTCTCGCCCATGACATCGGTCACGAGCAGAAGGTCGTCCTTGCGGATCGCCCAAGCCATCGAGACTATCCGCGGACCCGAATCGGGATCGTCGACAGAGGTGACAACGAAGTTGCCCCCATCCGCTTCGAGATCGGCGAGAAGGTTGTCGAACTGGCGGCGGGTATGGGTCACATAACACTTGCGGGCACGCTGGAATCGGTCGAAGGCCTCCCAAACCTCATCCCCCTGCCCTGCGGGCAGCGACGTGTACTCGCCCTGGACGGGGAATGTATGGAGAGCGGTGAAACGCTGCTCCTTGGTATAGAAGAGGGTCTCGAAGCCGAAGCGGGCGTAGAAGTAGTAGAGGGCCTCGTTGGCGGGGATGAGCGCGACCATCGCGTCGCCGCGCGCTGCGGACGCACGGAGAGCCTCGGTCATGAGGCGGGACATATAACCCTTGCCGCGCTGCGAGCGGCGTGTGGCAGCCCCGGCGATATAGCCGAGGGGAAGCGAGGTACCGTGGAAGGTGAGCGAATAGTGCTGCAAGAGCAGCGAGCTGACCGTCTCACCCTGCGGGTCGGCGAGGGTGAGGGCCTCGTCGTCGCGGTAGACGCGGTCAAAGTACATGGCAACGTAGCTCTTGGGATCCTTGAAGCTCTCCTGCCATATCTTCATTATGTTGTCTCTCTTGCTCATAAATCGGAGGTTGAATTTCTACTATATAGAACGCCTCCGCCACTGGATTTGTTGAGACTCGGAGAGCGAGGGCCACCCTCCCGTGCGGGAAGATGGCCCTCGGAGTTATCGGCAGTCCTCAGCTGAGGCTCAGCCCTGGTGTGCGGGGCGGAGCAGGTCGTTGACGGTCTTGACGGGGTTGAAGGTCGAGATGGGCACCTCGACGAAGACGGTGTTCCAGTCGCTCATGGCGCCGTTCCAGAGTCCGGGGAGCTCCATTGCGCGCAGCTCCTTGCCGTGGCTCGACTTGGACGAGATGAAGCCAGTGGCGGGATCGACATACTCGGGCAGGTCGAACTTCTTGCCGTGGATGTCCTTGATGTAGCATACGAGGTCGACGGGGTTGAAGTGAGTGGCCTCGGCCATCATCTTCTTGTACTCGGGGTTTGAGAGGTCGACCTGGTTGCTTTCGAGAATCTGGGGCGAAGCCGAGCCGTCGGGGTTGTAGGCAATGAACGGGCCGCCGCCGGGCTCACCCTCGTTGCGGACCATGCCGCAGACACGCAGGGGTCGGTTGAGCTTGGCCTTGATGTACTCGACGATCTCGTCATCCTCCATGTCGGCGAGCTTCTCGTCGGTGATGTTGAGCACGTCGCGGAGATACTCGACCATGCGGCGGAGATCCTCGGGTGTGTAGACCTTCTCTTCGAGGGCGATGAGGTCCTCCTCGATCTGGTCATGGACTTGGAGGAGCAAGCCGCCGAGAACCTCCTTGAAGCGGATGGTGTCCTCGCGGCGCGAGTCGGGAACGACGTTGTCGATGTTCTTGATGAAGACGACGGCGCTGTCGATGTCACCGAGGTTGCGGATGAGGGCACCGTGGCCGCCGGGACGGAACAGGAGGTGGCCATCCTCGATGAAGGGGGTGTTGTCGGGATTTACGGCGATGGTGTCGGTCGAGGGCTTCTGCTCGGAGAGCGATACGTTGAACTTGACGCCGGTGCGGGCCTCGGTAGCGGGGATGACCTCAGCGAGCTTCTCCTCGAAGAGCTTGCGGTGGTTCGAGGATACGGTGAAGTGGAGGTTCACGATACCCTTCGAGTTGGCGGCGGTCTGTGCGCCCTCGGTCAGATGCTCCTCAATGGGAGTGCGCGAGCCGCCAGGGTATGAGTGGAATTTCAGCAGGCCCTTGGGCAGCCCGCCGTAGTTCATGCCGTCAGCGCTGACGATGGCATTGATGACGTCGCGGTTGCGACCCTCGGCGAGGAGCTCTTTGAGGCTCTTGCCGTAGAGCTTGGTGCAGGCTGCGTCGAGCTCGGGGATGAAGGGGAGTTTGTCGATCGAAGCGATGAGCTTGGCGACGGGAGTACCCTCGGCGAGCTCGTCTGTGCCGCCGTCGACATACTCGAACAGAGCCTTGAACATACGCGAGGCTGCGCCCGAGGCGGGGACGAACTTGCAGACCTCGCCGCCGTGGTCGAGATATTCGTGCCAGCGTTCGAGAGCGGCGTCGATGTCCTCGTCTGAGAGGCGGAAGATGACGGCGCCCACGCGGGCCGAGTCCTTGATTTTGAGATAGGGGAAACCTGTCACGAAGCGGTTGAGCTGGGCCTCTACCTCGGCCTCGCTTATTCCTTTCTGAGCAATCAGCTCTTTATCT
>CAMWXQ010000079.1 GCA_947178235.1 uncultured Muribaculaceae bacterium | reverse complement strand
CTTCAAGGATGTCAATTTCCAGGTCGAGAAGGGTGACAAGATCGCCTTCCTCAGCCACGACCCCCGCGCCATGACGGCCCTGTTCGAGATCATCACCGGCCACCGCAAGCCCGACGAGGGGACATACGAGTGGGGCCAGACCATCACAACGGCATACCTCCCCCTCGACAACACCGACTTCTTCAACACCGACCTCAACCTGGTCGACTGGCTCGCCCAGTACTCGGATGACAGCTCGGAGATATATCTCAAAGGTTTCCTCGGCAAGATGCTCTTCTCCGGCGAGGAGGTCTTGAAGAAAGCATCGGTCCTCTCCGGCGGCGAGAAGATGCGCTGCATGATCGCACGCATGATGATGACCGACGCGAATACCCTCATCCTCGACTCGCCCACCAACCACCTCGACCTCGAATCGATCCAGGCCTTCAACAATACATTGCAGGCCTTCAAGGGCAACATTCTCCTGTCGAGCCACGACCACGAGTTCATCCAGACCGTCTGCAACCGCATGATCGAGCTCACCCCCAAGGGAACCATCGACAAGCTCATGGACTACGACGACTACATCACCGACCCCAAGGTCATGGCCGCAAAAGAGAAACTCTACTCTTGAATTTTGGATTTGGAATTGATATACGACTTATAAGATATATAAGATTTATAAGACTTATAATTCAAAATCCCCCATTCCCAATTCAAGATTTCCCAATTCCCATCTCCCCCAGCACTTCCTTCTGCACCTTCGAGCGCAGGAGGAAGTTTATTATTATGTACACCCCGCCGAAGGCTGTGGCCATCGCCATACACTCGGCCAGGGGATGCAGCCCCAGTCCCGCAATCCACAGGCATGGGAGCGCGCTCACACACGAGATCGCCGCATAGGGGAGCAGATCTAAGAGCCATGCGCCGAGCGGCCGACCGGTCTCGCGCACGGTGAGCCACAGGCTCACGCCCCACGAGAGTATCCCCGCCACGAGCTGACCCCACAGGAAGATTATGATTCCGTGCGTGCCGTCCGAGAGTGCCCCGAAGGTGAGGCCAATAGCCACGAGTGCCGCGCCGTCGCGCACCGCCTCGCTCACGACGAGCAGCTTGGACCGCCCCAGCGAGATCAGATAGTTGCCGTACAGGAGGCTGAGCACAAGGAAGATGCCGCGCAGGCACAGCAGCTCGAACATCGGTATCGAGGCATCCCACTTGGTCCCGAACAGAGTATGGAATATCGGGGTCGCCATCAGCGTCAGCAGTATCAGTGCCGGCAGGGTGACGTAGCCCGTGAATCGGTGTGTCTTGGCACATACGCGGCGGTATCGCTCCGTGTCATCCTGCACCTCGGAGAGCAGGGGGAGGAACGACGATGTCAGCGTCTGCGAGAGGGACATCACGCCCATCTTGCTCCACTTGTTGGCCTGTGCGTAGTAGCCGAGCACCCCGAGGGTCGAGCGGTTGCCGATGATGAGCGAGGATATGTTCTGGAACAGTGTGTTGAGCAGCGACGTCGCCATCACCCCGCTCCCCACGGCGAAGAATCCGCGCAGCACGCTCCACGAGAAACGCATCATCGGCCGCCACGTGCTCACATACCAGAGTATCGCCGTGCGCACGGCCCCGAGCGTGAGGGTCTGCCACACGATCGACCACGCGCCGTGGCCCGTGACGGCGAGGTAGATGCCCACGACCGCGCCCGCGAAGAGCCCCGCCGAGTTGGCCATCGTCACAGGCTTCACGTCCATGCGCTTCATGAACTGGTTAGTCTGCACGATGCCCGCGGCGTTGATGATGAAGGAGAGGAACATCACACGCCCGAGGGGGACGATCCTCGGGTCACCCTGGAAGATGTCGGCTATCAGCGGCGCGCCCGCCGCGAGCACGGCATACAGCACCGTGGCCATCCCGAGGTTGAACCACAGGACCGTCGAGTAGTCGAGGTCGGTCGGCGACTTGCGTTGGATCAGAGCCGAGGCGAACCCGCTGTCGACAAAGAGTTGGGCGAAGGCCTGGAACACCATCACCGCCTCGACCAGACCGAACTCCTCCTTGGTGAGCATGTTGGCGAGCACCACGCCCGTGACGGCATAGAGCAGCTGCGTGGCCACGCGGTCGATGACGTTCCATTTGAGCGTCCCCGCCACGGCCCCTTTGAGGTTCCTTTCCCCGGCCATCTGTATGGGCGCGTCAGTTCTTCACGGGCACCAGTTTGATGCCCGCCGACGAGTTCTTTATTACGGGGCTACCCTTATAGTATATGGTGGTCGACCCGAGGCCGTAGATGCCGAGCTTCTCGGTGGCCCATACGCCGACCGAGCCTGTCCCGCTCACCTTCACCGATGCCTCGGTGGCTTCGAGGCCGTCAGCCTCGATCACGCCCGTACCGAGCATGTTCAGCTTGGCCTGCTTGCACTTACCCGTGATGATGAGGTTGCCGTGGCCGAATTTGAGGCTCCCTTTGACCCCCGTTGCGCTGACGCCGCGCATCACGAGGCGCCCGTTCCCTTCGAGCGAGGCCTCGATGTCGGGACACGGTGCGGGATTGATTACGCGCAGGGTCGAGTCGCCCGTATTGATCGCCTTCGACAGGAAGTTCGAATAGACCGTGATTGTCGGCAGGCCGCGGGTGATGGGTGTTTCGGAGATTACCTGCACGGTGAGGCGTTTGCCCTTGGTACTGAGGGTAATGGCCGACGCGAGGGCCGAGGGGCAGTGCATTACGGCCAGTCCAGCCGAGTCGGTCGAGCATCGGTAGTCGACATTGATGCCGTCACTCACTTTCAGTTCGGTGAAGTCACCCACATTCAGCTCATAGCGGGTCAGCTTCTGAGCCGATACAGAGCCCCCGAGGGCCACAAGGATAAGCAGTATGATTAAGTTCTTCATAATTCTCAATTTGCGATTTTCAATTCTCAATTCCCGATTCTCAATTCTACATCGTGGAGTATCTCCATCAGCTCGTCGAGGCGATTGGCCCGCAGCATGGCGATGCGCGTATCGCGGAAGTTAGGGATACCCTTGAAGAGCGGCGAGGCCGCGAGATGGCGGCGGATGTGCAGTATGCCGCGGTACTCATCTATACGCTCGACGCTCTCCGCGATCTGACGGCGCAGCAGCGCGAACCGCTCACCCAGGGGCAGTGGGTCCGGATCGAGCCCCGCGAGGTGTCGCGAGATGTCGCGGAATATCCATGGCGCTCCGATCGACGCCCTGCCCACCATCACGCCGTCGACGCCATAGCGGTCAAACGCCTCGGCGGCGCGCTCGGGGGTAGTGATGTCGCCGTTGCCGATGAGGGGGATGCGCAGGCGCGGATTCGCCTTGACGCGCGCGATCATTTCCCAGTCCGCCTCGCCGTTGTACATCTGCGACCGCGTGCGGCCGTGGACCGTCAGCGCCGCGATGCCGCAGTCCTGCAACTGCTCGGCGAGGTCAACGATGATTTTCGACTCGTGGTCCCACCCCAGTCGCGTCTTCACGGTCACGGGGATCTTCACGGCGTCGACCACGGCGCGGGTGATTTCGAGCATCCTCGGGACGTCGCGCAGCAGACCTGCCCCCGCGCCCTTGCCCGCAACCTTCTTCACGGGACACCCGAAGTTGATGTCGAGTATGTCGGGCCCCGCGGCCTCGACGATACGGGCCGCCTCGACCATCGGACCGACCTCGCGGCCATAAATCTGTATGGCCGTCGGGCGCTCCGCCTTGTCGATGGCAAGCTTGCGCACGGTCGAGGGTATATCGCGTATAAGTGCGTCGGCGCTCACGAACTCCGTGTAGACCATCGCCGCCCCCTGCTCCTTGCATATCAGTCTGAAAGAGCGGTCGGTGACATCCTCCATCGGAGCGAGCATGACGGGCCTCGCACCCAAATCTATGTTTCCAATCTTCATGATAACCCCAAAATTACAAAAAAATCACCAATCACCCCAATTCCCCTGTCGATTTTGCCAAATTTTAAGGAAAAATGCCGAAGCCAATGGGGTATATAGCCGTCCCGCCTCCTCATCATTGGCGCATATACATTGACCCTCTAAACCCATGGCCTTCGGCCATAGATGCCCCGTAGGGGCACGACATCAGAAACCCCAGTGTGGTCGGAGCGAAGCGGAGACCTCACTGGGGACACTCGACAAAAAACAAATTCAACCTCGTGGAGGTTGTACAGCATCAACGTGATACGACTGTGTGGTACTGCCTCAACGAGGCAGATTGTTTGTGTTAGATCCGTTGACCCCAGTGAGGTCTCTGCTTCGCTCCGACCACACTGGGGCTCCCTCTGTCGTGCCCCTGCGGGGCACCCATGACCTTCGGCCATATATTTAGGTTTTGCAATACCTCCGTGAGCGCGTCGAAAGCCTCATCTTAGTGGTCAAGCCTCCATTGGCTCGACCATGTTCAAATATCACATATATATAATACATATGTGAGGGCGCCGCCCTCCTATGCGGATGCGTAGTGATGCAATACGAAAAGAGGCTGCGCCGTGCGGCGCAGCCTCGGGAGAGGGGTGTTTTTTACTTATGGTATTGGGGGATTATTTCTTGGGCTTGCCGAAGGGATCCTCAAAGTCATCCTCGTCGATACCGGGGAAAGGATCTTCGGTGGTGGCTACGTTGATGATGGCTTCCTCTTCCTGGGTCTCGGTGACTTCATCGCCATTGTTCCAGCCGCCGACGGTGGTGATGAGCTTGACTTCCTTGCCGAGGATGGGCAGGTAATCGAGTTTCAGCTCGGTACCGAACCAGTCTTTCACGTTGTCGTTGGGGGCTACGAAACCTGCGCCTTTGGAGAAGTCTACGTAGTAGTCAACATAGAATCCACCTTTCCACTCGGTGCTGATGGGGAATGCAGCCCATGCATAGACCTTGTCGCCAATCTTGCGGGAGATACGCTCCACACCCTCTGCAAAGGGATAGACGTCCTCTGTTTTCTCCTCACCGTCGACAGTCCATTTGTGGGTGATGTGTACGAGGAATGCGATGTACGACATGCCAGGGCCGAAGTTGAGGTTGCGTACGCTGTTGTATTCCCAGTTTTCGTCGTCATCCTTTACGATGTCTGCTTGGAGTGCCTGGGGCATGAGCATGAAGCTGCCTTTGAGGTCGCCGACCTCGCCGCTCATGAGGGTAGTCTTGGTATTGCCGATGGTTATGGGCTCGTCGAAGATGTAGACCACAGAGTCGGTCTGCTCGCCGAGGTCCTTCCACTGGATTGTGGTGGCTTCGCCGTCGAGCGAGGGCTCGCCTTCTTCATCGCCTTCTGCGTATTCGCGTCTCCACTCGTTGTAGACGAGCGAACCCTTGTTGGTGATGTTGCCGAACTTTATGCCGACAACCTCGTAGGTGTACTGGTCATTGGTGTTCACTGCCCCGGATACGAAGATCTTCGAGAGGGTATGGTTGAGTTCGAGTCCTGTAGCTCCATCGGGGGCTCCATCTTCCATAGCGAGTTCATCATACGAACCTGCTGTATCGCCCACGACTATGTCCTCCTGCTCTTCGATGTTGGCCTTGACGGTGTAGTCCTTGATTCGGAGTTCGGCATATCCGCTGGCAGTCACGTTCGCGAGAGTGGAGGGTGCATATGCGAGGAAGTACAGTGCTGCGCCGTCCGTAGGATAGTAGTAGGGAGTCTCGGAGGTGAAGAAGTAACCGCCCCACTCATCGGGTTTGGTCGAGGGCGCACCCTTGGAGAACTCGACCCAGTCAGGCCAGTATTGAACCATCTCCTGTCCGTCGTCATCGATGTTCCCCTTGAACGCGAGGACCTTGAACGACTGGAGGTTCTCGGTGGTGATGTCCAGGGATCGGGATGCTTTTCCGGTGCGGGGGCGGAAGGTGATGACGTTGTTGTCAACCTTGGAGGTGTTGATGTCGAGAACCTCCTCCTGCGAGCAGGAAGCGAGGGCCAGAGCGGCTGCGCTCAACAGAAACAAAGACTTTTTCATTTCTTGTTTGTGGTTGGGTTGGTTGGTACTATATAGTTTCTTAGTTCTTATTCGAAAGTGAGGGGGGTTACATACCCACGCTTTCAGTGTTGCCTTCCCATCCTCCGACGGTCG
>CAMWXQ010000078.1 GCA_947178235.1 uncultured Muribaculaceae bacterium | reverse complement strand
ATTGATTACCCCCTACCCCACCATGAGCGACCAGATCAAAGACAACGAGAACGTACAGGAGCCCGAAGACGCTTCGCGCGAGACCGCGAACGACACCAATCCGCTGACCCCCGCCGAGGCAGACCTGCTCGCGGCCGACGCCGAAGCCATCGACATCACCGAGACCGATGTCGAGGCCGAGGAGCCCGAGCGCTTCGACCCGAAAGTCATCGTCGACACCGCCGACGACACCGTGCGCCATCAGCTGCGCGGAATGTTCCAGAGCTGGTTCCTCGACTACGCGAGCTACGTCATCCTCGAACGCGCCGTCCCACACATCGAGGATGGTCTGAAACCTGTGCAGCGCCGCATCCTCCACTCGATGAAGCTCCTCGACGACGGACGCATGAACAAGGTCGCCAACATCGTGGGCAACACGATGCAGTTCCACCCCCACGGCGACGCCTCGATCTACGAGGCCCTCGTCCAGCTGGGCCAGAAGGAGCTGCTCGTCGACACGCAGGGCAACTGGGGCAACACTCTCACCGGGGCCGGCGCCGCCGCGGGCCGATACATCGAAGCCCGCCTCTCTCAGTTCGCGCTCGACACGGTCTTCAACCCGAAGGTCACCGAGTGGACCCCGAGCTACGACGGCCGTCAGAAGGAGCCTGTCACCCTCCCCGTGAAGTTCCCCCTGCTCCTCTCCCAGGGGGTCGAGGGTATCGCCGTCGGCCTCTCGTCCAAGATTCTCCCACACAACTTCAACGAGATCATCGATGCCGCCGTGGCCTACCTGCGTGGCGAGGAGTTCGTGCTATACCCCGACTTCCAGACCGGCGGATTCATCGACGTATCGCGCTACAACGACGGCGAGCGCGGAGGCGCCGTCCGCATCCGCGCCAAGATCGAGAAGATCGACAACCGCACCCTCGCCATCACCGAGATTCCGTACGGCAAGACCACAGCCACCCTCATCGAGTCTATCCTCAAAGCCTTCGAGAGCGGCAAGATCAAGATACGCAAGGTCGACGACAACACCGCCGAGCGGGCCAACATCCTCATCCACCTCCTCCCCGGCACATCGTCGGACCGCACCATCGACGCCCTGTACGCCTTCACGGACTGCGAGATCTCGATCTCGCCCAACTGCTGTGTCATCGAGGACGACAAACCCCGATTCATCGGCGTGAGCGACGTCCTGCGCCACAACGTCGACCGCACGCGCGACATCCTCCGCCGCGAGCTCGAGATTCGCCTCGGCGAGCTCCGCGAGCAGCTCCACTTCGCCTCGCTCGAACGCATCTTCATCGAGAAACGCATCTACAAGGAGAAAGGCTACGAGGAGGCCGAGAACCGCGAGGAGGCCATAGCCCACATCCGCTCGCGCCTCGAAAAGTACATCAAGAAGCCCATACGCCCCATCACCGACGACGACATCGTGCGCCTCTTCGAGATCAAGATGGGACGCATCCTCAAATTCAACGCCGCCAAGAGCGAGGAGCAGATGGCAGCCATCGAGGAGAAGATCGCCGGGGTCGAGAAGGAGCTCGCCGCGCTGACCGACTACACGATAGCGTGGTTCGAGCGCCTCAAAGCCAAGTATGGCGAGGCTTACCCGCGTCTGACGCAGATCCGCAGCTTCGACAACATCCAGGCCGCCACCGTGGCCGAGCAGACCGAGAAGCTCTACATCGACCGCGAGGAGGGTTTCATCGGCACGTCGTTGAAGAAGGACGAGTTCCTCTGCACATGCTCGAACCTCGACGACATAATCATCTTCTACCGCGACGGCCGATACAAGGTCGTGAAGGTGGCCGACAAGCTCTTCATCGGCAAGGGTGTCCTCCACGTCGATGTCTTCAAGCGCAAGGACGAGCGCACGGTCTACAACGTCATCTATCAGAACGGAAAGGGAGGCCCATACTACATGAAGCGCTTCCGCGTCACAGGCCTCACCCGCGACAAGGAATACAACCTCACCCCCGGCGAACCCGGCACCAAGGTGATGTGGTTCTCGGCCAACTCGAACGGCGAGGCCGAGATCGTCCGCGTGACGCTCAAACCCAAGCACCGTCTGAAAACCCTCCAGTTCGACGTCAACTTCGCCGACCTCGCCATCAAGGGGCGCGGGACCGTGGGCAACATCGTGACCCGCAACGAGGTACACCGCTTCGCCCTCAAGGAGAAGGGTGGCTCGACCCTCGGAGGACGCCAGGTATGGTTCGACCCCGACGTCAACCGACTCAACTACGACGGCCGCGGAGAGCTGCTCGGCGACTTCAACTCGGGCGACCAGGTCCTCGTGATACGCAAGAACGGCGAGTACTACACCACCACCTTCGAGGCCACCAACCACTTCCCCGACGACATACTCCGCATCGAGAAATTCGTGCCCCACAAGGTCTGGACCGCCATCCTCGACGACGCCGACCAGGGGTATCCCTATCTGAAACGCTTCACCTTCGAACCCTCGGCCAAGAGCCAGCGCTATCTGAGCGACAACGAGAAGTCCACCCTGCTCTACCTCTCGGACGTCGACGGCGCCAGGGTCGAGGTCACCTTCGGCGGCGCCGACGCGTTCCGCCCCGCCATGGAGGGCGTCGCGCGCGACTTCGTGGCCGTCAAGTCGTTCCGCGCCAAGGGCAAGCGACTGACCACATGGGCCCTCGGCGAGATCCGCGACCTCGAACCGCTCCCCGACTCCAACCCCGCCGACGAGGCTGAGGAGGAGACCGCTCCCGCCGAGCCCGCCACCCCCGCCGAGCCCGAGAAGAGCGACGAGGAGGTACGCGACGAAATCCTCGGACAGAATAGACTCTTCTGAGATGAAACGGCTGACACTCTTCGTCCTCTGCGCCGTGGCCGCGCTCGCGGCGTGGGCCCAGGGAGAGACCCGCGAGACCCCGCTGAGGCCCGTCCTCGCCTCCTATACCCTCTCCGTGGGCTCGGCCAGGGTCACGGACACCTATCTGACACCCCTCACCTATACGGGATGGCACACGGGCGTGGGATACACCCGTATGCAGGCATCCCGCTGGGCCCCCGAGCGATGGACGGCGATGCTCGACACGCGCCTGTGGGTCGAGAAGGTCGAGAACCCGCCCCGCACAGCCGCGATGTGGAGCGCAGGCATCCGCGCCGAGTGGGGGATGGTGCGCCGATGGGCCCTCCCCTGCGGCCTGACGCTCGCCGCCGGCCCCGCCCTCGGCATAGACGCGGGCGCGGTCTACAACGCCCGCAACGGCAACAACCCCGTCGGTGCGCGCGCAGCCGTCACGGCCAACCTCACCGGTTTCGCCTCCTATGCGCTGCACATCCGCCGTCTCCCCGTCACGTTCATCTACCGCCCCTCGCTCCCCGTCATCGGCACCTTCTTCTCGCCCGAATACGGCGAGCTCTACTACGAAATCTATCTCGGCAACCGTCGCGGGCTCATGCACCCCGCGTGGTGGGGGAGCCGCTTCGGGCTCGACAACACCCTCACGGCCGACATCAATCTCGGCACCACCTCGGTCCGCATCGGATACGAGGGCCGCATCCTCTCGACCAAGACCAACCACATCGTCACGCGCAACATCTCGCACTGCCTCACCATCGGCGTCTCGGGCCTGTGGCTCCCCCTGTCGGGGCGGAGGACCCACGCCCGAACGATAAACCCTTGTAGATGAACCCCCTGCCATACCCCATCACAGATATATGACCCGAAAGATTCTCCTTCTCATCCTGTCCGTCGCCACGCTGCTCCCCCTCGCGGGGTGCCACGAGGTCACCGAGTATGCCGACGACCCCCGGGGCAACTTCGAGGCCCTGTGGGAGATGCTCGACAAGCACTACTGCTTCTTCGACTCCAAGGATATAGACTGGGATGAGGTACACGCACGCTACGGGGCCCTCATCTCGCCCGAGATGACCCGCGAACAACTCTTCGACGTCTGCGCCGCGATGCTCGCCGAGCTCCGCGACGGCCACGTCAACCTCTCGGCCGCGTTCAACACCTCCTACTACCGCGCATGGTGGTCCGATTATCCCCAGAACTTCTCGCTGAGGCTCATACAGGAGAGCTACTTCGGCTTCGACTACCGCCAGAGCTCGGGGATGATGTACGGGATGCTCACCGACAATGTCGGGTACATACACATCCCCTCATTCTCCACCCCCATCGGCGAGGGGAACCTCGACTATGCCCTGCACTACCTCGCGACCGCCTCGGCGCTCGTCATCGACGTGCGCGACAATGGCGGCGGCGACCTCACGACGGTCGAGACCGTCGTCTCGCGCTTCCTCACCGAGCCCACGTTGGTCGGCTACATCAGCCACAAGACCGGCCCGGGCCACGGAGACTTCTCTGAGCCCTACCCCATCGTCTACAAACCCGCCGCCGAGGGACGCGTGCGCTGGGGCAAACCTGTGCTCGTCCTCGCCAACCGCTCGACCTTCTCGGCGGCCAACAACTTTGTCTCCATCATGCGCCGTCTCCCGCTCGCGAGGGTCGGGGGCGCCGTTACGGGCGGAGGCTCGGGGATGCCCTACTCCTCCGAACTGCCATGCGGATGGGTCGTGCGTTTCTCTGCCTGCTCGATGCTCGACGCCGCCGGCGAGTCGACCGAGGCCGGCATCCCCCCGACACCCGGCTACGAAGCCGACATGGACCCCGAAGCAGCCCTCCACGGCCACGACACCCTCCTCGACACCTGCGTCGAGAGACTGATGGCCGATTTCCAATAGTTCAGCGGCGGTGGGGGGTCAGGGTGTCCACGAGGCGCACGGCGTATGGGTCGAAGTCTGTGCGGCGGTAGACGAATGTTTTCTGCAATAGGAAGTTCCACAGCACCGAGACCACGAGCGAGACGCCGAGGCGCGCGGCTGCATAGAAGCCGTTGGGCTTGAATCCGAAGTCGGTGACGAGGAACGTGAGGTGTTGCAGGCCGATGTAGACCCACTGGGTACCGAAGACGTTGAGCAGCAGGCTCCCGAGCCATACAAGGAAGAACTTGACCACAACGGCCTTCACCGACAGGTTGCGGGCATGGAAGGTGAAGCGGTAGTTGATCGTACAGTTGACTACGCCGCCGATGATGGCGCCGATGGCCGTCGAGAGCCACGGGGCCAGGTGGAGGAACGCGAAGCTCACGAAGCTGACACCCATGTCGGTCCACGATGAGATCTGCGAGGCCACCGTCGAGCGGAGCAGGGTCGGGATGAGGTCGGCACCGTTGACAAAACGGCGTGTCATCTTCTTGATTCTCTTCTTCATGCCTTCCCTTTGATGCGTGAGAGGACTGCGCGGGCTATGACCCCGGATGCTTCGGCGCGGAAGGGGGCGAACGTGGGCCAGTCGTTGAAGTCGATGATGGTGAACGTGCCGTCGGGATGCAGCAGGGCGTCGCCGCCGTAGATCATTATGTCGAGGGCCTCCGCAGCGCGCTCGCACGTGTGGCGGAAGCTGACCATGTCGAATCCCTCGGGGGTCTCGCCGTGGTCGAGGAAGGGGAACGATACGCGGAACCAGTCGGCCCCCATGACGCCGTAATACTTGATCTTGACCCCTTCGAGGTGGCGGTTGATGACAGCACGGCGGATGCCGCGCATGAAGTATTCCTGCAACATCTCCTGGGCCTCCTCGGCATGGCGCACGAAGGTCACATCCTCCTTGTGCATGGCGTACATCTCACCTTTCTTTATCCACGCGCGCGTGATACCCATCGAATCGAGGCGTCCGGCGACACTCTCGTTGGTGTTCACGATTATGGTCTCGGGATACGGGATGCCCGAGCCGGGGAGGATGCGGGCCATGCGCTCGCGTATGCAGTTCTCGACGCCGAAGGCCGAGTTGTAGACCTTGGCCCCGCGTGACTCCATCTCTTGCAACAGGGCCATCGAGCGCTCGCCGCGGCACATCTGTATGATGGCTTCCTCCGTGACCTGGCCCGCGAGCAGCTGCTCCTCCGAGTAGACGCGCACCTCACAGCCCCGCTTGCGTAGTTGTTCGCAGGTGAGGTTGAGTATGGCGGCGTCGTTCCCGATATGGTTGGGCGAGTATGCGGCGGCGCGCAGTATGGCGGCTATTTTGATGGAGGCCACTTAGGGGGGATAGTTGAAAGTTGAGGGTTGAAAG
>CAMWXQ010000077.1 GCA_947178235.1 uncultured Muribaculaceae bacterium | reverse complement strand
GAGATGGTCAATGCAGTCGATCCTGACACCACCCTCCGAACCTGAAAGGAGTGGGCCTGAGTATGGACTCGCGACGTCTCCTATTCCATCCTCCTCTCGATGGCCTACATGCAGCCCGAGGCATCCATCATATCCCTCATGAAGAAGGTAGACCCCCTCGGCCGCATCATCCAGGACACCGGCTCGGGCGGCGCATGGCCTGTCTCCACCGACCGCCAGATCTGGTGCGCCGCCGCATGGGAGGTCTATAAGGTCACGGGTGACCGCGCGTGGCTCGAGTATATCTATCCCATTATCCGACGCTCGCTCGACACCGACCGCACGGCCTTTTATGACAACGCCACCGGGCTCGTCAAGGGTGAGACCTCGTTCATCGACTGGCGCGAACAGAGCCATCCCCGATGGATGCAGTGTGCGGACATCTACAACTCAGAGACCCTCTCGACCTCTGTCGTCCATGCCCGCGCATGGCATGTACTCGGCGAGGTAGCATCGCTCCTCGGTCACAAGGATGTCGCCCGCGACGCATACGCCCAGGCCGAGGCAATCGCTGCAGCCATCAACAAGTACCTGTGGATGCCCGACAAGGGGTATTATGCAATGTATCTCTACGGACGCGACAATCTCATAGCCAATCCCCGCGCCGAGACTCTCGGCGAGTCGCTCGCAATCATGTGGGACGTGGCCCCCGAGGATCGCGCCGTCTCCATCACCGAGAACAATCCCACGACCCCATTCGGCGCAACTATCTTCTGGCCCTCCATCGCCGACATCCCCTCATATCACAACAAGTCGCTCTGGCCATGGGTAGGAGCGTGGTGGGGGCTCGCCAACGCGAAGGCGGGTAACGCTGCGGGGGTCATGGAGGCCTTCGGCAGTGTATTCCGTCCCGCTGCCCTCTTCGCCACCAACAAGGAGAACTTCAATATCGAGAACGGCGACATCGCCACAGAGCTCAACTCTTCAAATATGCTTTGGTGTCTGAGCGGAAACATCGCCCTCACTCACCGCATCCTCTTCGGCCTCGATTTCGAGAAGGATGGCCTCGCCTTCCACCCCTTCGTTCCCGCGGCTCTCGCGGCTACCCGCACCCTCACCGGCTTCCCATATCGCGGTGCGCTCCTCGACATCACTGTCTCGGGGCATGGCAGCGAAATCAAGTCCTTCAAGGTCGACGGCAAGGAGCAGGCTCCCTTCATCCCTGCCTCCAAGGCCAAGGGCAACATGAAGGTCGAGATCGTCATGGCCGGCAACCCCCTGCGCGACCTCCGCGTCAACCACACGGCCCAGGCCGTCTCTCCCCTCACGCCCATCACATGGCTCGAAGGCAATATCCTCCACTGGAACCCCATCGAGTACATCAACCACTATGTCGTTCTCCGCGACGGCAAGCGCGTGGCCGAGACCCGTGCCACGACCTATGACGCCACGCTCCCCGGCGAGTACCAGGTTATAGGCGTATCCGACGAGGGCATAGAGAGCTTCGCCTCCGAGCCCCGCTCGACACGCACCCGCGCCGACTACTCGCTCGGCGACACACTCTCCGACAAGAGCAGCGTGCTCAACATCCCCGTCTCCGTCGACGCCCCGGGAGACTACACCGTCTCCATCCTCTACGCCAACGGCAACGGCCCAGTCAACACCGAGAACAAGTGTGCAATCCGCACCCTCTCGGTCGACGGTGAGCGCGCCGGCCTCGTTGTTCTCCCGCAGCGCGGCAAGGAAAACTGGGACGACTTCGGATGGAGCAATACCCTCCGCGTCCACCTCACCCCCGGTACACACAATTTCACCATCGACTTCCGCCCCGAGGACGAGAACATGAACATCGACACCAACACGGCTTTCCTGCGTGGACTGAGAATCGAAAAGTAAACTGGAACCCCCTCTATACGCGGCGCCCGAAACAGAGTTGCTCTCGCAGGTCTGTTTCGGGCGCTTCGGTCTAATCTTATTTACCTAAAATCTAACTTATCTATGTCCTTTTCTTCAAAAAGAATCTATCATGTCGTATCTGATAGTGCAAAGTTACGATGGGACAATTAGCAAAATGGTTATAGAGCGGTTAATCACCGCTTAATTTTTGCCTTAATTTCAGATTTCGGGTAAAATTTCGTATCCCGAGAGCTGTGGCGAGCCCTTTCGGCCCCGGGTTTCGATCGTTATCACTCCATTTTCGTCACATTCGACCCCGTCCACCGTCTTCACGAGTGCCTTTAAGCAGTGTCCCGTCTCGGCCATCACGTCGAGGTTTTCGATGACGGGGCGCCCGTTGATCAGTACGTCGAAGCAGCGATGGCCGACGGGGGTGTTGCGGTCCTGTTCCGCAAAGTGCAGGCGCACCTTGTATCTACCCTTGCGGGCCATGAGGTTGGGGTAGCGGCTTGCGCCCCATCGTACCGACTGGTAGACAGACATCGGCGCGGCATCCTCGACACCTTCGGTATAGACATCCTCCACGACATAGCCTATCGGCGCGTCGAGGAATCCGGGGTCGCTCTCGAATCCGTCGTACCCATATCCTGCGCAGTTCATCTTCACACTCTCACGGGCCACAGTTTCTCGTGGCTTGAAGGTAAACTCCCCGCGCTCCCTGCTGTCCGTACGGGCATTGAGGTTGGGTTTGACGAGAGTCGTCGGCACTACATCGACGTTCCAGCCGTCTACATATACCAGTGGATTCTCTCCGTCGAGGTCGCTGTCGTCAGCTTCGATGGTGACACTGCGTTTCTCTCCCGGCAGGAGGCTGATGTAGTTGTCTCTGTAAAAAGCCGGCAGCACGCGTCCGAGCGACTTCGAGCGGCGCAGCTGGAGATGGGTCATCAAGGCGGGCACCTTGGCGGGATTGTGCAGGGTGAGGTCCACATAGGTTTTCCCGTCAGCCTTGCGCACACTTCCCTTGGCCTTGATTTTCACGACGGGCATTGCGTCGAGTGCCGTCAGATTGTCCGGCTCGGATGACGCTCCCTTCCAGTAGAAGTTATCAGATACCCGCTTGCCATCGGCGTCGGCGAGTTCGAGTTTGACGAGATGGGTGCTTTCGAGCGGGTAGATCCACTCCATCGTTCCCACTGGGGTCGTCGCATCGGGGCGGGCCGTCACGTCGAAGCTCTTTTCGCCTATCAGTTTTCCGTCCAGACCATACACGCGGCACTTGGCAGTCAGCGCCCTCGGGGCGTTGTTGTGGTTCACGACCTGTATAACACCGCCGTTGTCGTTGAGCTGAATATGCAGAGGCTCACAGGCACTCTTCACCGCGAACATCGATGAGTTTGGTTCGAGGTCATAGTGCATCATCTGCCACACGAAACTCGGTTGGGTTGGGACGCTCATCCAGAGCAGTATCCCCTCCATCGGCGCGTGCATCTCGGCCATTCGCCCCTCGAATATCGCCTTGAAGGTCTCGTGGCTCATCATCTGTGCCTTGCGCACGAAGTCTGGCAGGTTCACGGCCTTGCCGTAGCGCGAGGCCATCGTGCGTATCAGCTTGCGACCTCCGCCCGACCCGAAGTTGTGTTCGGCCCACGCATCGGTGATGCCGTCCCAATCCTCCTCGGGCATCATCCCTTGGATAGATTCGATCGTCGGGATGGAGTGCGACCCGATTTCGGTCTTGAAGGTCTCGGCGTTGTTGAAGTTTCTCTCGCGGAAGCGATAGAAGTCGTGCGGGGGGAGCCAGTCGTACGGGCCGCCTGAGTTGCACCCGAGACCTCCACCCGAATTGGGCTGGTAATGGCGTTCGGGGTCAAGCTCGATGAGTGCGTAGCGCACATCGTCGGTGAGGTACTTGGGTGGTGCGGCCTCGTTGCGCGCACACCATATCACAAGCGACGGATGGTTGCGGTAGGTGAGTATCTTGTCTCTCACATTTGCCATATACAGGTCGTGGTCGATGGGGTCGGCACTGTTGAACTGCCAGAACTCATCCCACACGAGCAGACCGTATCGGTCACAGAGGTCGTAGAATGTTTTCGAAGCCGCTTGTCCACCCCACAGGCGTATCATGTTGAGGTTGGCGTCGCGGTGCATCCTCACCTGCGCTTCGAGCCTTTTGGGGTCTATGCGTTTCAGAGCCTCTTCGAGGGCCCAGTTGCCCCCCTTGCAGTAGAGGCGTTTGCCGTTGACCGCGAGTGCGAGTTTGTCGGGGCCGTCGGCGAAGTAATCTATCTGACGGATGCCGAAGGTCACGTCGCGCTCATCCGACACCGATCCGTCCTCATGCTCGAATGTGAGGTGCAGGTCGTACAGATTCTGCTCGCCCATGCCGTTGGGCCACCACAGTTTCGGGGCGGTGATACGGAGTTGGGCAAACTCCTCGGGGGTGAAGTCCACTGTCGCGGTGCGGTATGGCCCCACCTCGACAAACTTCTCGAATCGGATGTCGCCGATGTTACCCTTCACGGTCCCACGGCGCGGGGAGGCAGACGTATTCTGCACCGTGGCCTCGACCATAATCTCGGCTGCGGTCGTGTCGGGGAGATTGACGCGGGTTGTGACACGTGGGTCCTTGACACATACATCGCCTGTGGCCGAGATCCATACGTCTTGCCAGATGCCGCTGTTGCGGTCTCGTACGCCCGACATGAAGTCCCATCCGCTCGAACAGCCGAATGTAGGCCCGTCGAGACGTCCGACACCTCCGCATGGGCCGCAGACTGTCCCCATTGTATGCTCCGAGGGGACGCCTGTGTGGGGTTGCGGTGTGATCTTTACGGCCACCACGGCCTCCTCGCCCGGCTTCACCATATCCGTTATGTCGAAGTTCTTTCGGATAAAAGCCCCCTTGATGGGGCCGACGTTACGGCCATTGACCCATACCTCGGCCTGGTAGTTGATGCCGTCGAAGTTGAGCCATATCCTCTTGCCCGCAAAGTCGGCGGGGATGGTGACGGCGTTGCGATACCACCATTGGGTTTGGTTGAGGTACTCCGGGATGACGTCGGGGCGGTTGTTCTCGCCATAGAGGGGTTCGGGGTAGACCCCCTCGTTCACCAATGTCGTCAGTACCGTGCCGGGAACAGTGGCTGTGTACCATCCTTCGGCGTCGTAGTCCGGACGCGATATGTACTTGCCCTCCTGGGCCACGCGCGCCGAGTTCTGCATGACCCACCCTTTGGCAGGTCCACCCTTGACGACTTCGGCAACATCCTGCATACGCCATCCGTCGTTGATCAGCGTGCGGTTCAGATACTGCGCGTCAGCCGTCACCGAGGTGATGACTAACGCACAGTATAGAAGATTTCTGTTCATTATTTCTTGAATTTGAGTACGGCAGGGCCATTGTCGGTGCGTGCCACGGCGATATAGATGCCGGGGGCGAGGGCGGAGATGTCTGCGCGCGAGCCGTCGGTGGGGAGGAGGGCCACCATCTGACCGGTGAGGGTGTAGACCTCAACCATGCAGTCGGCTGGAGTCACGATGCAGCCGTCGGCGATGCGGAGAGCAGGGTTGTTCTCGGCTACGATGGTCTCATCGAGGTCGGAGAAGTCGAGATTGGCTACGTAGAACTCGTGTACCGACCAGTAGTTGGTCTTCTTGCCGGTCTGGGTTACGCGCACCTGGTTTGAGTTCTGAGGCTCAAAGAGTACGATGCAGTTGGCACTGCCGTTGGTGCCTGAGGCGACCTCGATCCATGCGCCGTCCTTGTAGACCTCAACTTTGTATGCTGCGGGTCCGTCGTTGTTGCCGCTCGGGGTTGAGTCCATGATGATGGCGTTGAAGCTGAGTGGCTTGTTGAAGTTGACCGCGAACCACTGGCCTGGCTGCTGAGCGCCGGCAGCCCAGCGGGTCGAGCTGACGCCGTCGATGGCCAGTTGTGCGCTGCCGCTGTTGACAGATGCCGAGGCGACCCATCCATTGCGCGGAAGCAGGCCAGAGATATTATCAAACTCCCATGTGGGGGTGAGATTGTGTTTCCAATCCATCTCTGCGGGGATACTGCCTCCGACAAAGTTGATTATCGACGAGTGTACGGATACGCGCGGGGCCACAGAGTTGTCAGCGAGCGTACGGTTCATATTGTTGAAGCGTCCGTTGAATACGTTGACCTTGGCGCCGTCCGCGACCTTGAACGTGGACTTTGCGCCCGAGGCGAACATATTGGTCATGGCTATATTGACTGTGCCAGACGCTACGTCGGTCATGTATTCGCCG
>CAMWXQ010000076.1 GCA_947178235.1 uncultured Muribaculaceae bacterium | reverse complement strand
TCGCTCTACACCGTCCACACCCCCGTGCCCGCAGGCCACGACTACTTCGACGAGGGCCTCGCATACAAGTACCTCCACGAGTATCCCGAACGTCTCGGCATCACATGGCAGGACCTCATGAACATGGGCCGCGAGAACCCCGACAGCCAGGACCGCTTCTCGATGAGCGTCTTCGCACTCAACACCTGCCAGGAGGCCAACGGCGTATCGTGGCTCCACGGCGAGGTGTCCAAGAAGATGTTCGCCGGCCTCTGGAAGGGCTACTCGTGGGAAGAGAGCCATGTGGGTTGGGTCACCAACGGTGTCCACATGCCTACATGGGCTGCTTCCGAGTGGAAGGCTTTCTACGGCGAGCACCTCGGCCAGCAGATGTTCTCGCACCAGTCCGACCCCAAGGCTTGGGACGGCATCTTTAAGGTCTCCGACGAGGCAATCTGGAACATGCGCTGCCAGTTGAAGAACAAGTTCATCAACTTTGTCAAGCGTGACTTCAAGGAGAAGTGGCTCGCCAACCAGGGCGATCCCTCGGCTGTCATCAAGATCGTCGAGAAGATCAACCCCAACGCCCTCATCATCGGCTTCGCACGCCGCTTCGCCACCTACAAGCGCGCACACCTGCTCTTCACCGACCTCGAACGCCTCGCGCGCATCGTCAACAACGAGCAGTTCCCCGTGCAGTTCGTCTTCTCGGGTAAGGCTCACCCCGCCGACGGCGCAGGCCAGGGCCTCATCAAGCGCATCCTCGAAATCTCGCGTATGCCCCAGTTCCAGGGCAAGATCATCTTCCTCGAAGACTACAACATGGTCGTGGCCAAGCGCCTCGTGACCGGTGTCGACATATGGCTCAACACCCCCACACGCCCCCTCGAAGCATCCGGCACCTCGGGCGAGAAGGCCGAGATGAACGGCGTCCTCAACTTCTCCGTCCTCGACGGATGGTGGTACGAGGGCTATCGCCTCGACGAGAAGGCCGGCTGGGCTCTCACCGACAAGCGTACCTATACCGACCAGGGTCAGCAGGACAAGCTCGACGCAGCGACCATCTACTCGATGCTCGAGAACGAGATCATCCCCCTCTACTTTGCCAAGAACTCGAAGGGTTACTCGCCCGAGTGGGTACAGTACATCAAGCGCTCCATCGGCCACATCGCTCCCCAGTACACCATGCAGCGCATGATCGAGGACTACATCTCGCGCTTCTACGAGCCCGAGGCCAAGCGCTTCGAGAAGCTCGCTGCCAACGGCTATGCCGTGGCCAAGGAGATCGCCGCATGGAAGGAGAAGGTAGTCGCCGCATGGGACGGCATCAAGGTTCTCGACATCCAGACCGTCGAGGACATCCACGCCGCCAACATCGCCGGTACGACCTACACCACCACCGTCAAGCTCGATGCCAACGGTCTCGCAGGTGACATCGCCGTCGAGCTAGTCGTCGACAAGCTCCACGACAATGAGACCAAGCGTCTCAAGTCGCGCCCCTTCACCGAGGTTGCACGCGACGGCCAGATCGTGACCTTCAAGCTCGACGATACCCTCCGCGATCCCGGTGTATTCCGCTACGGATACCGCATCTATCCCTCCAATCCCCTCCTGCCCCACCGCCAGGACTTCGCATTTGTCCTCTGGGCATACGGGATTGCTATTGACCCCATACCCGCGGGCGCGGCCACACTCGACCAGTGTGGCCGCGCTCTTTTTTGTGTCCCCGCCCAAAATATACCGCCCCGCGGTGGCGTTTAAACTATATGGAATCCCCGAAAGTCAGCATCATCGTCCCCGCCTACAACGCCGCTCCCTATATCGGCGAGTGTCTCGCCTCGATAGCGGCGCAGACATGGCGCGACTTCGAGGTACTGGTCGTAGATGACGGCTCGACCGACGGCACCGCCGACCTGGCCGGGGAATTCTGCTCGCACGATCCGCGCTTCACCCTCATCCGCGCCCCGCACGGCGGGGTCTCCGCGGCCCGCAACCTCGGCATCGAACGCGCACGTGGAGAGTGGATAGGATTCGCCGACGCCGACGACTGCCTCCATCCCCACGCCCTCGAGAGCCTCTTGGAGACCGCCCGCGTGAGCGGGGCCGATGTGGCGGTCGGTGTCATGGAGTCCGGCTCGGAGTTCAAACCGCTGGACTTCCGCTCGAAAGCGTCGCCGATCATCTGGGATTACACCGAAGCGATGCGAGCGAGCCTCTACCAGACGCATATCCTCAACTCGCCGTGCGGGATGCTGATGCGGCGCTCTCTGCTCGGGCAGCGCCGTTTCAGAGAGGGGATACGCTACGAGGACCTCGATGCCTACTATCGTTTCTACGAAGGTGCCAGACGTATAGCGTGGCTCCCCGAAACGGTCTACTTCTACCGCCGCAACGGGGAGAGCTTCATAAATACTTGGAACCCCGCGCGGCTCGATGTGCTCGACGTCACAGACCGCCTGCTCGACTACATGCGCGAGCGTCACCCCGAACTCGTACGCGCCGCCGAGGACAGGCGATTCAGTGCGCACTTCAACATGCTGCTGCTCATGCTGCGCCACGGCTCATCTGACACTGAGTCCCTCGACCGATGCCGCCGCGTGATCCGCCGATACCGCGCTCGAACCCTCACCGATCCCCGCGTACGCCTCAAAAACAAGCTCGGGGCTCTCGCCTCGTACGGCGGTCTCCCCGTCCTCCGCGCCCTCTCTAAACTGGCGTGAATATCAAGGCCCCCTCAGAGCTGTGGGCTGGGAGGGGGCCGTATAGGGTCGATGTCGGACGCTCGGATGGTGTGGTGCGTCGGATGTCAGTCGCGTGCATAGTCGGAGAAGCGGTCTTGGAGGCGTTTGCGTGCAAAGAAGATACGGCTCTTGATGGTGCCGAGGGGGAGATTCATCTTTTCGGCTATCTCGGCATACTTGTAGCCGGCGAGCATCATGGAGAAGGGGATGCGGTAGTCGTCCGAGAACGAGTTGATGGCGTCGGTGATTTCGCCTGCTCCGTACGAGCCCTCGGGGGTTTCGAGACCCGAGTCCTGTGAGATGTTGAGGTGATAGAGGTCATCGGTCGTGTCGAGTACCGTCGCGCTGCGGGCCACCTTGCGGTAGTTGTTGATGAAGATATTGCGCATGATGGTGAAAACCCAGCCCTTGAAGTTGGTGTTCTCGACGTACTTCTCCTCGTTGTCGAGCACTTTGAGTGTGGTGTCTTGCAACAGGTCGTAGGCGTTGTCGCGGTTGGAGGTGAGCATATAGGCAAAGTTAAGCATGTTGGCTTGCAGGCTCATCAACTTGGTCTGAAATTCTTGGGATGCCATAGTGTCGAATGTTTTTATGTAGGTGATGTAGTGAGAAGAGTGTGGTTGCGTCCCCAGTCTCGGGGAGTGGCTACATCACAAAGGTAGAAACAATCTCGACATTTGAAAAATTTTAGTGACAAAAATATCACAAAGAGTTTCAATAAAAATTGAGACGATATAGCTAAAAATCTGAATATCAACTTAAAAACCATTGTTACGGACTGGTTGCAAAATTGTTACAGAAATAGAGATTGTTACAGAATACAAGAACATGGCATACAGGCTATTCACGCCTGTATGCCATGCTGATGATTATGTATCGTTTGCAGGGTGGCCTGTGGCTTACCCTCCGAAGTTGTCGTAGTGTACCGATGTGGGGTCTACGCCGAGGTCGTCGAGCATCTTGTTGACGGCGGCGCTCATCGGGCCGGGGCCACACATATAGTATTCGATATCCTCGGGATCGGGATGGTCTTTGAGATATGTATCATAGATGACCTGGTGCACGAAGCCCGCGGTGTACTTGACCCCTGCGGCATCGGCTGCGGGGTCGGGACGGTCGAGCGCAAGGTGGAACTTGAAGTTGGGGAACTCCTTTTCGAGATTGAGGAAGTCGTCGAGGTAGAAGACCTCGTTGAGGGCGCGGGCGCCGTAGAAGTAGTTCATGACGCGGTCCGTTGTGTGGAGCGTCTTGGTGAGCCACATGATCTGAGCGCGCAGGGGTGCCATGCCCGCACCGCCGCCGATCCACATCATCTCGGCCTTGGAGTCCACGATGGGGTGGAAGTCACCGTAGGGGCCCGACATGACAACCTTGTCACCCGGTTTGAGGGTGAAGATGTAGCTCGAAGCTATGCCTGGCATCACGTCCATGAATCCGGTCTGGGGTTTGGGCTTGAAGGGGGGCGTGGCGATGCGGACGGTGAGCATGAAGCGGTCACCTTCCTCGGGGTAGTTGGCCATCGAGTATGCGCGGACGGTGGTCTCAGTGTTGCGGCATTTGAGCCCGAAGAGCCCGAACTTCTCCCACGAGGGGAGGTACTCGTCGCCGATGAGCGACTTGTCGATGTCCTTGTCGTAGTCCATCTCGAAAGGCGGAATCTTGATCTGGGCATATGAGCCGGGGATGAAGTCCATGTGTGCACCCTCGGGGAGAGCCACGATGAACTCCTTGATGAAGGTTGCGACGTTGCGGTTCGAGATCACCTCGCACTCCCACTCCTTGACGTCGAGGGCCGATGCGGGGATGCCTACCGAGCAGTCTTGCTTTACCTTGACCTGACAACCGAGGCGCCAGTGGTCCTGCTGTTCCTTGCGCGAGAAGTGGACCTTCTCGGTGGGGAGGATGTCGCCGCCCCCCTCGAATACCTGACACTTGCACTGGCCGCAGCTGCCCTTGCCGCCGCAGGCCGATGAGAGGAAGATGTTGTTGTCGGCGAAGGTCGACAGGAGCGACTTGCCCGCGTCGGCTTTCAGCTTGGTGTCGCCGTTGATGGTGATGGTCACCTGGCCCGACTGGACCAGGTACTTCTTGGCGATGAGCAGTACGCACACCAGCACGAGAGTGATGATGAGGAATATGCAGACGCCTGTGATGATAGTGAGCATGGTGAGGTGTACGTGTTAGATTTTGATGCCGAGGAAGCTCATGAAGGCGATGCCCATGAGAGCCGTGAGGATGAAGGTTATGCCGACGCCGCGCAGGGGGCGGGGGATGTTGGAGTATGTCGCGAGGCGCTCGCGGATGGCGGCGATGGCCGTGATGGCGAGGAGCCATCCGAGGCCCCATCCGCCGCCGGCGCATACGGCCGTCCATACGCTCGGGAAGTCACGCTGCTGCATGAAGAGCGAGCCGCCGAGGATGGCACAGTTGACGGCGATGAGCGGCAGGAAGATGCCGAGCGACGAGTAGAGCGAGGGTGAATACTTCTCGACCGCCATCTCGACCAGCTGGGTCATCGAGGCGATGACGGCGATGAACATGATGAGCGAGAGGAAGCTGAGGTCGACCGTCCTGTACTCCTCGCCGAGCCACGAGAGTGCCCCGGGGCTGAGGACATAGGTTTGGAGCAGATAGTTGACCGGGAGAGTGACCACGAGCATGAAGGTCACGGCCACGCCGAGGCCGAAGGCGGTCTTGACGTTCTTGGATACGGCGATGAACGAGCACATACCCAGGAAGTAGGCGAAGATCATATTGTCGACGAAGATCGACCGTATGAAGATATTGAAGTTTTCCATTTTCTCGGTTCGGGAGTGTTTGGGTGTGGGGATATGGTTCGGGTGTCGGGTGCGGTCCGTCAGTTATCCTCTTGGAGATCCTTGTTGACCGACCTCTGGACCCAGATGATGCAGGCCACGACGATGAGGGCCATCGGGGGGAGGATCATGAGGCCGTTGTTGACATACCCCGCGTCGTAGAAGCTCTGGGGGATGACCTGGTAGCCGAGGAGCGTGCCCGAGCCGAGCAGCTCGCGGAAGAAGCCGACGATGACGAGCACCAGGGCATAGCCGAGGCCGTTGCCCACGCCGTCGAGGAATGAGGGCCAAGGCTTGTTGGCCATCGCGAAGGCTTCGAGGCGTCCCATGAGGATGCAGTTGGTGATGATGAGGCCGATGAATACGGAGAGCTGCTTGGAAGCGTCATAGGCGAACGCTTTGAGCACCTGGTCGACGATGACGACGAGCCCGGCGACCACCACGAGCTGGACTATGATGCGGATATTGGTGGGGATGGTGTTGCGGATGAGCGAGATGATGACGTTGGCAAAGGCCAGCACGGCGATCACCGAGATGCCCATGACGATGGCCGGCTCTAGCTTGGCCGTCACCGCGAGCACCTAGCAGATGCCGAGCACCTGTACCACCACGGGATTGTCTTTGGAG
>CAMWXQ010000075.1 GCA_947178235.1 uncultured Muribaculaceae bacterium | reverse complement strand
AAAACAAAACCCGATAGCTTGATATACAGGGGCTACCGGGATTCAACACTGCAAAGATAGTGCTTTTTTCTTTAACAACAAAATATCACAACAAAAAGATTTTTTTCATTTCGATGAAATACGCTGACTTTGAGAGGATCATGTCCCCACATCGCATGGGGCGTTACATCAATGCCTGCAATGGTGATACCAGGAAAGCCATGACGCTCTATCGCTACAATCTTCAAATTTCGCAGGAGATGTTTACCATCGTCAGCTGCTTCGAGGTCGCATTGAGAAACGCCATTGACCGTAAATTAACTGAAAACCTGGGAGATGAATGGTTGAGGAATTCAATTATGCCAGACGGAGTATTCACTGAACCGATATTACGGAAGACACGCGACATCATAACGTTTGCACACCGCAAGTTACAACAATCACAATCATACACCCACAACAAACTGTTGGCCGAAATGGAATTCGGCATTTGGAAATATATGTTCTCGCCTGTGCAATACCGTGTGACAGGGCGTAACCTTCTTTCCATTTTCCCCTATAAGCCACGTTCGTCACGAGAGATGCAATACAATCAGACCTATATCTTTAATGAGCTGGATAAGGTCAACTCACTGCGTAATCGTATAGCCCATCACGAGACTATCTGTTTCGCCTCCCATACATCCTCGATTGATACATCTTACGTGACAAACATATACACAAAGATCAAGACCCTCTTTTCATGGATGGGTATAGACAGTAATTCGTTGCTATACGGTCTAGATCACATCGACCGTGTTTGCGCTCAGATAAATCATTTGAAAAGTACCAATGAGGCTGTGCCATAATCGTTGGATTATGGCACAGCCTCATTCAAGTGTTGTTGCGTGTTACTTCTTATTGAAGACCCAGACGCCAGCTCCTTTGTAGATATTTAGTATCTTACCAGTTAGGACATACTGGTTCCTCCACAGAACAATGGTCTGTTCTTTGCTATCATCATAGAATAATTCGGTATTCTTGTCACCATTGACATAGCTGACTTGGAGAATCTGATTGCCGTTCGAATCCGAAACGGTCGACCAGTTAAAATTCATCTCAAGGGAAGATGCCGCACGGGACTGAGATGTCAAGGTCTCCTTGATCGAACCGGTATGGTCACCCTTGAAGACGAGAACCATGCTGACGGTATTGATAGAACTGCTATTCTCGATCGTCTGGGTCATAGACCAGGTGCCCACCAGTGAGCCTGTGCCGTTTGTGTTCTTGTCGTCGTCATCGTCACTGCATGACGTGAATGCGAATCCGGCTACTACGACCAGAATCGCCACGGCGAAAAATTTGAAAAATTTCGACATTTTTGTGAGTGGTTTTTGATTAGAGATATTATCTTGTATTAACACCCTGCAAAAGTACAACATATTTTTAAAATTACCCCCCGATTATTAATTTTTGTTAAATATTATAATTTTTACCCCTAATACCCATCCGGTATAATTCGAGAAATCTCTACTAACATATGATTGTGTCCGAATGTCTTGTGGGGTTGGGGTGGATTTCGGAATTATTCACTATCTTTGCAGTGACTACCAAACCGAATCCGTAACATGAACAACCGTTTCAAGTCTCTGGCTGCTGCGATGGCGGTGGCTGTCGGGCTCTCCGCGGCGGAGGCCCCGAAGTATATCTTCTACTTTATCGGCGACGGCATGGGCATGGCCCAGTCGCTCGCGGCGCAGGTCTACAACCGTACGGTCCGCGGGGCTGACGAGCCGATACTGATGATGCAGTTCCCGGTCTCTTCGGCTTCGACCACCCATTCGTGGTCGTCGCCAGTGACCGACTCGGCGGCAGCAGGCACAGCGCTCGCCACAGGCACCAAGACGCGCAACGGTATGCTCGGCATGGCTGCCGACACGACTTCGGTCACCTCGGTGGCCAAGGAGCTCTTCGACCGCGGCTATGGCGTGGCGCTCGTGACTTCTGTCCCGCCGGACGATGCCACCCCGGGTGCATTCTATGCCCATGTCCCTTCGCGCAAGATGTATTATGAGATCGGTCGTCAGGCTGCGGAGAGCGGTTATGACTTCATCGCGGGCTCCAACCTCCGCGGCCTCACCGACAAGGATGGGAATCCCACCGATCTGCTCGACCAGTTCAAGGCCAACAATGTCACCGTGGCCCACGGCCTGGCCGAGGCTGCCGCCGCGGGGTCCGGACGTGTCCTGCTGCTCAATCCCACCGAGATAGACTACCATCAGATCCACTTCACCATCGACTCGGTGCCCGGGGCGATGAATCTCCCCGACATGACGGCAGCGGCTCTCGAACAGCTGCGCCTCAATGGCCGCGACCGATTCTTCATGATGGTCGAGGGGGGCAATATCGACTATGGCGGCCACGCCAATGACGGCGGCACGATAATCAAGGAGGTTCTGAACTTCAACCAGGCTCTGCGCCACGCCTACGACTGGTATCTCGCCCATCCCGACGAGACGCTCATCCTCGTCACCGCCGACCACGAGACTGGCGGCATGGGTCTCGGCAACAACACTGTGGGCTATGACCTCCACCTCGGTTACATCGATAGCCAGCGCATATCCAAAGATGCCTTTGCCGAATACTGGCGTGCGTTGGCCAACAGCCGCCGCATTATCCGTTGGGAGGACATGAAGGAATTCCTCACCGACACCCTCGGCTTCTGGAAGACCGTCCCCGTCTCCCACGATCAGGATGAGAAACTCATCTCCGACTTCGAGATCTGTCTCAACCACCGCAACTCTGCCTCGGACAACAAGACGCTCTACAACTCGTTCAACACCTTCACCGAGGATGTCTTCCGCATCATGGACAGTGTGACAGGTCTCGGCTGGACCACCAACGGCCACTCAGGCGGCCTCGTGCCGGTCTACGCCATCGGCGTCGGCTCGGAGCTCTTCGCCCCCCTCAACGACAACACCGACCTCCCCGCCAAACTCCGCAAGATCGTGGAATAGTCTTATTAAACATCAAGGGCACGCCTTAGGCGTGCCCTTGATGTTTAAATTTCTAATTCTGCGATTCCCCTGACCTCTACTCCCTTGAAGTCCGGGAGTGTCGAGCCTGTGTATATCACACTCTGCCGGGCGGCGAGGTCGGGAAAAGCGGCTTTGAAACTCGACAGCCCCTTGATGAAGTCGGGGTGGAATGTCGATGATGATTTGATCTCATAACAGTCGTACTGCGCCCCGTTCTTCACGAGGAGGTCTACCTCGTTGCTGTTCGAGTCGCGGTAGAAGTAAAGGCCTCCGCTCTTTCCGGCATTGAAACGCCCTTTCATGAACTCCGTCACCACCATGTTCTCGAACAGGTGTCCCCTCATCTTGTCGCGGGCCATGATGTCGGGCGAGTCGATGTCGAGCAGGTACGAGGCTAACCCGCAGTCGGTGAAGTATATCTTCGGACTACGTGTCAGACGCTTGCGCGTATTGGTGAAGAACGGGGGCAGCAGGTAGACGATATAGGATGCCTGCAACACCGATAGCCATGAGTTTATGGTGTTCACTGCCACCCCGAGCTCATTCGAGAGCTCGGAGGCATTGAATATGCTGCCGATCCGAGCTGCACACAGACGCACGAATCTCTGGAACAGGTCGAGGTCGCGCACGGCAAGTAGGTCGCGGACATCTCGTTCGAGGTAAGTCTTGACATAATTTGGATAGAGCAGGCTCGGGATGTTCTTCCCGCTCCAAATGGCCGGGTAAAATCCCTTGTAGAGCAGTGTGTCTACCGAATCGCCCGCATCCATACCCGCTACCTCGCCGAGCGACAGAGGGAGCAACTCGAACACGGCCGAACGCCCCGCAAGCGACTGGGAGACCTCCTTCAACAGGGCGAACTGCGAGCTGCCTGTGAGATAAAATCTCCGTCCAGGGTGGGCATCCACCATTCCCTGGATGTAGGACAGGAGTTCGGGAATACGCTGTATTTCGTCAATTATGACTCCACCCTCGAATCCACTCAGGAAACCACGCGGATCCTCCCTTGCCGAGAGCCTCACGTCTGGATCTTCCATTGAAACATAGGGGATGTCGGGATACAGATGTCTCAGCAGGGTCGACTTGCCCGATTGACGGGGGCCAGTGACGGTCGTGACAGGGAAATATCGCGCTGCCTCGGTGACGGCACTCCCGATTGTGCGTTGTATATAGTGGGGTATCATAAAAATGATTTATGTAAATTTTCAATGATACTGCAAATTTACATAAATAATATCGATGCTCCAAATTTCGTGTCGAGAACTTTCGGGGCTTCGGGGGTGTTATGGTGGTAGAAAACCATCAGAAACAGAACGATTATGAAAATTCTCGAACAACATTTACAGGATTCCAAGCCTACCCTGGCCGTGTTCATGCGCGCCGGACGACAGGATGCCGTCGAAGTCAAGTATCTCACCGAGGCTCTCCAAGCCAAGTTTGCGGGACGCGCCAACATCGTGCGCGTAGACGGCACTGCCAACCAGGCAGCCATGCGCCACTATCATGTCGACACCTATCCGACATGGATTCTCTTCAAGGACGGACAGGAGGTATGGCATGACGGAGGCCTCAAATCCGAGGGCGAGCTCTCGGACATGATCGAGAGGATGCTCTGATCTCCCAACCCTACAATCAAACTACCCCAAACGAAAACCGGCCGGGACCCTCACGGGCTCCGGCCGGCTGATTCATAGAATATCAATAATAGTACCAAGTTTCTTATCTTCGGGGGCCTTCCGGCGGGCTCACCGCACGACCACCTTCTTGCCGTTGACTATGTAGAAGCCGGGCTGGGTGATGGTCTTGATGCGGATGCCGCCGAGGGTGTAGATGACGTCCTCACGGGGGGTGGCGGTGTTGTCCTCACCGATGGTCACCTCCTCGATGCCTGTCGAGATCGTGGGGCCCTGGGCGATGGCCATGAGGTTCTCGTAGTGGGGCAGGAGGGCTTCGTAGGCTGCGTCATAGTGGGGGTTGGCGTAGCGGGGACGGCTGAGGGTCTTCTGGGCGATGTGGGCCTGGGTCACGGCCTCCTTGATGGCACCCTCGCTCGCCTCGGGGTAGTCGGCGGTGTTGGGGTCACAGGTGAGGGTGTGGTTGTTGAGGCCGATCTCGCTGAGGACGAAGAAGTCGTGGCCGTTGCTGCTGCTGCGCGAGGAGCTGCTCTCCGACTGGCGGTTCTTGTGGACCATGAAGCGCACATATCGGGTGCCGGCGGGGACGGTGAAGGGGTCGGACTCGAATCTGCCAGCCGAGACAAAGGGGAGTTCGGCGCTGAGGCGTGTCACGTTCTCCCATGTCTGGCCGTCGGCGCTGTATTGGAGCGATGCCTCGGCGGGGAACCAGTTGGAGTCGGTGTTCTTGCGGGTCACATACTCGAAGATGAGGGGGGTGTCATCCACGGGGACTTCGGGCAGCTCGATGCGGATGTAGTGGTCGAGGCCGTCGGTCGTGTTGGCGCTGTATGTGGAGTGGAAGAAGGTGTTGGGGTTGCCGTCGAGGAGGACGTCCCATGTGGTGAACTTGTCGCCTCCGGCGGCGGTGTGGTATGCGTTGGAGTGGAGGAGGTCACCTGTGAGGGCTATGGGCTCCACGCTCTCGTCCACGGTGGCGAGGGTGTTGATGAGCTCGCGGGTCTTGTCGATGAGGTCGGCGAGGCGCACGCGGTTGCTGTCCATGGCGGCGGTGAGCTCGTCGTATGCCGAGTTGAGGGCGGCGGTCATGGCCTCGAGCTCGTCGGCATCGGTGGGGGCGAAGGCGAGCTCACGTCCCTCGGAGATGAGGAGGTATATCTGGATCATCATCTCGGGGCTCACGAGCGAGTAGTCGGCCGAGGGGACGGCGGTCACGGTCGAGCCAGTGGCGGTGACGGTGCCGGCGCGGTTGAGCAGGGCCTGGACGCGGTTGATGGCGGTGTTGAGGTCAGCGAGGTAGGGAAGGATGCCCCAGCCGTCGACCTGCTGGAGGGTCCAGCGCGATGCGCTTGCCGACGAGTCCCAGCGGGTGATGCGGCCATTGCCGTCGTCGTGGAGCGAGTCGTGGTCGCTGCCGAGGGGGCTGATGGAGAAGCCTCCGTGCTGGCGGAAGAGGACGAGCTGCTTCATGGGCTGTGCCTGGAGGGTCACGATGGCCTTGTCGGCGGCTGCCTTGCCGATGTACTTGCCGTTCTTCACGT
>CAMWXQ010000074.1 GCA_947178235.1 uncultured Muribaculaceae bacterium | reverse complement strand
CCCCCGCACCCGCCCGATCGACCGACGACCTCAAAGGTATCCTCGCCGAGGTGCTCCGCGCCATGCGCGAGGAGGGGAAGCTGTGGGTGAAGTATGAACGCGGTCAGCCCTGCTACCACATCACGGCCCGAAAGCCGGACGAGAGAACGAACGATTGACCACCTCACGGCGTTAGAGTTGCATGGAACCTACCTCACCTTCGACACAAGGGACAACTCCTCCCGCATCGCCCGCGCCCGAACGGCGCCGGCGCCCGATGATACTGCGCATTTTCAAGTGGACCGGCATCACCGTGGCAGCCATACTGATTATTGTGTGCGCCGCCATAGGGGGCGCACTCTTCTATCTGACACCCGAACGGCTGACCCCGATTGTCACCCGCGAGGCATCGCGCTATCTCGACGCCGATGTGGATGCGGGTCGGGTAGAGATAAGTTTCTGGTCGACATTCCCGCGCTTTGCGCTCGACATCCGCGACTTGCGTGTGAGGTCAAAGGCTCTGGACAATCTCCCCGACAGTGTGCGCGGGAGGCTGCCCGAGTGGGCCGACTCACTCCTTTCGCTCGATAGGCTTCAAGCAGGGGTTAATGTCCCGAAACTGCTCACGGGTACCATACATCTCTACGACATCACCCTCACGCACCCGTCAGTGAACATCGTACAGGCGACCCCCGAGGTGAGCTCGATCGATATATTCCCGAAGTCCGAGGAGAAGAATGACACGGCGGCCACCCGCATACCAGACATCACCCTCTCGACCTTCCGTATCGAGGAGGGTATGCCTGTGAGGTACCTCTCGCTGCCCGATACGCTCGACGTGTCGGCCAATATGGCTATGACCCTCTCGGGGACGGCAGCACCGACCTATAAGCTCGACATCTCGGGCAAAACCTCGGTCAAGACGCGTCATATCGCCGTCAACCGCATCGGTCTCGGGCTGGGCGGCGACTTGCGTTGGAGCCCCAAGCACCCGACAGCTCTCGGAGTGGAGGATCTTGTCCTCAGCGTGGACAACGTCTCGACCTCAATCTCGGGCGACATCGACTTCGGCGCGCCGCTGAGGGTCAATGCCCTCACAGTGGCTGTACCGAGAGTCCCGTTGGCGGATGTGATTTCGCTCATACCCAGCGAAATGCGTGGCGAACTCGACAAGCTCGACCCGAAATTCGACTTCACGCTCGATGCCTCGCTCACAGCCCCGTACACTCTCGGCACGGATACGATACCCTCCTTCACGGCCACGCTGCGTATCCCCGACGGCTCGGCTGTGTACGATACGATGAGGCTCGAAAAGATACAGGTTGACGCCACGGCCAATGTTGACGGGCATGATCTGGATCGCTCGGTGATCACGCTCGACAATCTCCGCGTGCATGGCATCGGGCTCGGGTTCGTGTTGTCGGGTACGGTCACAACACCCATTTCGGACCCTTATATAAAAGGTGTGTTCAAGGGGGGCATCAGCTTCGGCCACCTCTCACGCCGTGTACTTGCGATGATTCCCGGTACCGTCAAGGGCCGCTTCAATGCCGATGCCTCATTCGAGCTGCGCCGATCGTGGCTCGACAAGGATAACTTCCACCGCATCAAAGTTCTCGGCAGTGCATCGCTCGATAATCTCGACGTCAATATCCCAGCCTTCCCCATCGAGGCGTTTGCTCGCCACATCGACCTGCGTTTCGGATCGGCGCAGTCATTTGTTCGTACGGATGCGACGGTCGATTCGCTGCTGACCGCATCGCTGAAAGTCGATACAATACACGCAGATCTGCAAGGCATCGAACTGCGCGGGGCCGACCTCGCCGTGGGCGTCGGTTGCAGAAACGTGGCATCGACAGCTGACACGACCGTCGTCAACCCAATAGGGGCTCGTCTGAGGGCAGGGCGGTTCTTCTTCCGCTCGCCCGAGGATTCGCTCATGGTCTCGGCCCGCAAGGCGCAGGCACGGATCTCGGTGACACGCTACAAGGGTTATGCCCGTCTGCCCCAGCTACGCGCCGATGTCGAAGCGGGTAGGGCGTTCTATGCCGGTGCCTCGGCCCGAGCGATGCTCTCGGATGCGAGGGCGGGGGTGAATATCCATCCGAGGATGTCGACGTCAAACATCCGCCGTCTACAACGCCTCGACTCGCTGCGCCGCGCCAATCCCGGGCTCTCGCGCGATTCGCTCGAAAAGCTCTATGCCTCGACCAGAACGCGGCGCAGTGCCTCGGTCTCGGACAGCTCGAATGTTGCGCAGACGGATCTTGCGGTCGACGGCTCGATACGTAGATTCTTGCGCCGATGGGACGCGCGAGGACGCCTGTCGGCTGCGCGCATCAGTGCTTTCTCACCCCTGTTCCCCCTGCGTACACGCATAACCGACCTCGATATGCGGTTCTCGACCGATTCGGTTGAGTTCCGCGAGACCCATGTGAGGGTAGGGGGGAGCGACTTCCGCCTGGATGGGACAATCTCTGACATCAACCAGGCGCTGACCTCTCGCCGCTCGAAGGTTCCGGTTAAGATACGTCTCGACCTCACGAGCGACACAATCAACGTCAATCAGATAGCCTCAGCCGTGTTCCAAGGTTCGGCCTATGCGCAGTCGCATGAAGGGGGCGCGGTGACGCTAACAGAGGCGTCGGACGCAGACTTCACCGACAAGGCTCTCGACCGAGCCGAGCGCGAGGCTGCATCGGACTCGATGGCTATATTCGTGATCCCCGCCAACATCGATGCCTCGCTCGACATCCGTGCGTCGAACATCATATATTCGGATCTCGTATTCAAGAACTTCCGTGGGGTGCTAAATTGTCTTGACGGCGCACTGAACCTCGATCGTCTCGGAGCTTCGACCGATGTCGGGTCCATAGCTCTGAACGCTCTATATGCCCCGCGGCCCGATGCACAGAGCGCAAATTTTGCCTTCGGGTTGCAAATCAAGGATTTCCGCATACGCGAGTTCCTCGACCTAATACCCGCGGTCGATTCGCTTATGCCCCTGCTCAACGGCATCAGCGGTGTTGTGGACGCGGGTCTGGCGGCCACGACAGACGTAGACAAGTCGATGAATATAGAAATACCATCGCTGAAAGCCGCCGTGCGCATCTCGGGCAAGCAGTTGAAAGTCATTGACGACAAGACCTTCCGGACGGTGGGCAAGTGGTTGCTGTTCAAGAACAAGGAGCGCAACATCATCGACTCGATGGCGGTAGAGGCCGTGATAGACAATTCGCAGGTAAGGCTCTTCCCCTTCATCTTCTCGATGGACCGCTATCGTCTCGGTGTCAGCGGTCATAATGACCTCGCTCTCAACCTCAACTATCATGTGGCGGTGCTGAAATCGCCGATACCTTTCAAGTTCGGCATCAACATAACCGGAAACCCCGACAAGATGAAGATTAGGCTCGGACGGGCAAAGGTGAACGAGAATTCGGTGGCCGAGACGATGCAGATAGCCGATACGACGCGCGTCAACCTCGTGCGTCAGATCGCGGACATCTTCCGCCGCGGTGTGCGCCGGGAGGAGATCAAGAAGCTCGACTTCTCGAATGTCTCGGCCAACATTCTGCGGGATGATGCAGCCGACCTGCCCTCGGACACACTTTCTCGTGCCGACTCACTCGTGTTTATCCGTGAGGGGCTGATTGCGGCTCCCGACACGGTGAAGTCCGCGCCGATGCCGTCAGATAAGAAACAAGGACGCAAGAAGAATAGAAAATGATGAATACCGCAAGCATATACTCGCAGCCCGTGGTGGCCTATCTGCAACGTAACGGCCTCAACTCGCTGAATCCTAAGGCCGCCCTTATAGACATGGACGGCACCCTCTATGACTCGATGGTCAATCACACAGCCGCATGGCACCGTCTGATCTCGGAGACGGGGATTCCATGTACCCGCGATGAGTTCTATCTCTACGAGGGACGTACGGGGGCTGCGACGATTGACGCCCTCTTTGTCCGCGGGCTCGGACGCCATGCAACCGACGAGGAGAAGGAGAGGCTCTATCATCTCAAAACCGTTTATTTTCAAGAGCTTCCACCAGTCGAGGTCATGCCCGGAGCACCCGCGGTGATGGAGGCGTTCAAGGTCTTCGGGCTCAAACGTGTGCTCGTGACCGGGTCGGGACAGAGTTCGCTCATCAACCGCCTCGACTCGGACTATCCGGGTATCTTCCTGCCAGAGCTGCGCATAACCTCGCGTTCGGTGTCGCGCGGCAAACCCGATCCCGAACCTTATCTGAAAGCGATGGAACTCGCGGGAGTAAGGCCCGATCAGAGCATTGTGCTCGAAAATGCACCCCTCGGAGTCGAGGCGGGACACCGGTCGGGAGCCTTCACAATTGCTGTCACCACGGGCCCCATTCCCGCCGAAGAGATGTGGAGAGCGGGGGCAGACATTGTTTTCCCGTCGATGCCCGCGCTGGCTGAGAATATCGTGCTGCTGCTTACAACCCTCAGAGATACACGCCTTTGAGCCAAACGATACTGTTCAGCAACGACATCCGTGCCTCCATCGCATCCCTACTCGCGCCCATGGAGCCTAAGGGCGTGTTCATAATCACGGATGCCAATGTGGCACGCGAAGTGCTCCCGAATCTCGGGCTCGGGTATCCCGTCGTGACGATACCTGCGGGGGATGGGAACAAGAATTTGGAGACGCTTGCGTCGGTGTGGAGCCGACTGGTTGAGCTCGGGGCTACACGCCGCTCTGTCATCCTGAACATCGGCGGCGGGGTAGTCACGGACCTCGGGGGATTCGCTGCGGCGACCTTCAAGAGAGGGGTGCGGTTTATCAATGTTCCCACAACGTTGCTGGCCGCGGTGGATGCCGCGGTCGGCGGAAAGACTGGAATCAACTTCGGTGGATTGAAAAATGAGGTTGGGGCGTTTGCGCCTGCCGATGGGGTGGTGATCTCGACCGCGACATTCGCCACGCTGCCAGAAGAGGAGCTGCTGTCGGGGTATGCGGAGATGTTAAAGCACGCGCTGCTCACCTCGCCCAAGGCATACACGGAATTGCTCGATTTCTCGCCTGTCGGGGGTGAGCCCGAGAGATTGCTCGAACTGCTCGAAGACAGTGTCCGCGTCAAGGAGCGAATCGTAAGTCAAGATCCGACAGAACGGGGAATACGACGCGCACTCAATCTAGGGCACACTGCCGGCCATGCTTTCGAGGCAATGGCACTCGCTTCGGGTAAGCCGATGCCGCATGGGTATGCGGTTGCCCTCGGCCTTGTGGTCGAGCTTGTACTCTCGCATCTGCACAAGGGTTTTCCTACATCTTATATATATGCATTGGTGTCATTCCTCAAATCGCAGGGGTATCGCTTCCCTGTGTTCACATGTGAGGATTATCCGAAGCTGCTCGGGCTGATGGCGCATGACAAGAAGAACGACACGCAGGAGATGTTGAACTTCACTCTACTGAGTGCTCCCGGAGAGTTGCATGTCGATACCTATCTCCCTCCGACAGCTATCTCTCCGGCATTCGACATTGCCCGCGACCTGTTGGAGTAGGAACGGGGTCAAGTTCTGGAAATGAAGAATACTCCGAGGATAATGCAGACGAGGACGATCTGAAATAGCGTCTCAGAGATAAATTATGGCTATAAAAGTGAGTATCCAACCGAGGATGGTGAATTGGATGAACCTGTCGCGTGCAAGGATTTTTGTAGGGCTGCCGCTGCGGAGGTCGACGATGGCCACTTGGAGGTAGCGCAGGATGCCGGCGAGAACGAAAACTGAGGTTATGAATATGTACTGGCTTCCCAATCGGGCCTCGACTTCGGGCGATACTGTGTACATGATGTATGACATCATTGTCACGGCGGCAAGTATGCCGAGGGTTTGATTCAGAAATGCCGAGTTATAGCGGACGATGTTCTTGCGGACGACTACGCCCTCGCTTTCCATTAGCGCTACGTCGTCACGCCGTTTGGCGAACGCAAGGAATAGTGCGAGCAGGAATGTCATGCAGATGAGCCATGGGGAGACCCATATGCCGCAGGCCATGCCGCCAGCGAGTATCCGAAGCACGAAACCTGTGGCGACAATGAAGACGTCGATGATAGCGAATTTCTTCAATCCGAGGCAGTACGCAATGTTGAGCAGAAGGTATGCGGCAATGATGGCAGTTGCGGATGGTGTCTCGGGTAGTCCGAACCAAGCGAGGCACAGGCCTCCGGCCATGAGCAGGATCATGATGGATCTCGCTGCACCGACAGATACCT
>CAMWXQ010000073.1 GCA_947178235.1 uncultured Muribaculaceae bacterium | reverse complement strand
CAGCAGAAGCCAAGGAGAAGGCCGAAGATGTCAAGGACAAGGCCAAGACCATCATCAAGGATGCCGTCGAGAAAGGCAAGGAAACCGTGGAGAAGGGCAAAGAAGCCGTCTCCAACACTGTCGAGAAAGGCAAGGAAGCAGTCTCCAACACCGCCGAGAAGGGCAAGGAGGCCGTATCTAATGCCGCCCAGCAGGGTGCCGACAAGGTCAAGAATCTTCTTGGAAAATGAAAATAGTTGAGAGTTGAAAGTTGAAAGTTGAGGGTTGAAAGACTGAATTCTCCCTCCAACTTCCACCCACTCTCAACTCAAAACACCAAATTCTTTCAACTTTCAACTCTCAACTTTCAACTCTCTCCCATAGCTTCGTCCAGGTAGACGGAGGGTTATTCAATCTGGCAGTATGTTCCGGCCGACCTATGGCCGGCCCTACATCCCCCACGATGCAGCCTCCGCCACCTCCTCGAAGCCTTTTTTTATGTCCATGATTTTGAAAACAGAGTGAATGTGCAAGGGGGATGATATAAAATGGTGTTAACTAATGTTAAAAAATTGGGGGGGGTAAAATTATACCTAAATTTGCGTAGCGGATAGGCCGCAAAAAATAAAATCATTATCCACACGCAAACGGTTTGTTATTGATGAAAAATATTGACCTGGTATTCGGTTATTTGATAAACTCTCCAAACGGCGTCAGTTCCGTAGTCCGGTTATTATTTGAAAACAGAATGATTTTCGGGAAGTACGGAATCAACTGCAATTTTTATGTGCGAGGATGTACAGAGGCACACCACTATAAATCTGACAATAAACCCTCAACCTCAGGACAATCATTCAAGGCCGGATTCAAGCAGATGATAAAAAAGGTTTTGGATAGTACGACCAAGATTGTCCCCCATCTCCATTCGGCATACAGTATCTTCAACGTCCTGATGCTTCCTTGCCGTAGGATTGCAAAGACTTATACTGCCCAAGAATCTCCCGATTCGACCGACCCGTTGTTTTTCAATGATATTTTTTCCTGTTACTATTACCTCAAATATACAAGGGCCAAGAATCGGCCCATACTCCTGGTAATTCATTCCAATGGTGAGCTTTATAAAATGTTGCTGCTCTCCTATCCGGATGTCGAAGGCTCGTGGGTGATGAAGATCCTTGATGAAATCGAGAAATTCACATTTTCGAGAGTGACGGACTTTGGATTCGTAGCAAAGAACGCAATGGGGAATTTTGGACGGTTGCATCCCGAGATCAATGAAACCAGACTGCATTATGTCCACAACGGATTGCCAGCTCTTGAATGCGCCGAATCACATAGGGTTCGCGGACACCGTCCGTTGGAATTGTGTTGTGTCGGCAGCATACAATATCGCAAAGGTCAAGATATAATAATTGACGCTCTCTCGAAGCTGAGCCGCGATGAACTTGACAAAATACATATCACCTTCCTCGGTGACGGCATCATGAGAGCAACCCTAGAAGAGATGTGTGTCAAGACCGGGTTGTCCGCCAATGTGACCTTTGCGGGGAACAGGAATGATGTCGACGATTTTCTTCTGAAATCCGATATATTCATCCTTACAAGCCGCGACGAAGGCTTCCCCATGGCAATCCTCGAAGCTGAGCGTGCGGGGCTACCTGTAATCTCAACAAATATTGCCGGCATCCCCGAGATGATAATTGATGGAGAGACCGGATTGATTATCAGACCGCTTTGTGAAGACTTGCTCGCCGTATTCAAAAATATCGACGGATATGACTGGGAGGAAATGGGTAAAAAGAGCAAACAGATGTTTGAGGCGAATTTCACCATCGAAAAGACCATAAAAGGCTATCGCTCTATTTTTAAGGATATTGATAAGAAAAGACATCTCGTTTGACAATATTGATAGATTGATCGCAATTGTGTTCGGCTCGTGGTATGTGCTGAAAGAATAATGATTCGGTAGTAGTGCAAAAATACCCATGCGATACATCGTATAATTGGGAATTTTTACTATCTTTGCGCTTCAAATTGAAGTTCTCCAAGTACCGAATTTTTAAGATTGCGACATGAGAATCAATTCGCTCAAAATAAAGAATTTTAGAGGTTTTGAAAACAAATCCTTTGAATTTGACCCGAACGTAACGGTGATCGTTGGCAACAATACTACTGGCAAGACCACTCTTCTGAGTGCTGCGCAAATAGCATTGGGTGCCTATCTTCGGGCTCTTCGGGCTATACCGTCACATGACAAGGCTTATTCAAAGAACTTTGCAATCAAAGATACTTTCAAACGGTACGATCCCGATAAGAAGGATTTTTTCCCGAATCCCGACAAAACGCGTATTGATGCTGAGGGAGAATTCTTTGTTACCAAGGTTGACGAAGGGAAATTTGTCACCGATCCAAAGCCGATGAGTTGGTGGCGAGAACTCCGCGGAACAAAAACAACACACTCTTTTGAGTGTGCTGGGGAAGTTATGGCTCACGTTGACAGAATGGAGTTTGCCAGGATTTCTAAAGATCCAAAGGAGAATGCCATCTATCCTCTCGTACTCTCTTTCGGAGTCAAGAGGATTGACAACGACTATCGTTCGGCAAAGAAAAAACGTCAGCGCGAGAGCCGCGTTGAGAAAGCATACAAGTCAGCGCTTCTGGAAACCATTGATTTCAAGAGTGCCTTTGACTGGGTCTATCGATATGACTCAAACTTGTCTAAGGATAAGGAATTTGAGGGAACAAAAGAGGCATTTATACAAGCTCTCTCCGATGCGATCCCAGCAATGACCGAGGTCGAGATTGACTCAAAGAACAACGAGTTCCGCGCTCGTATCTCTGTGACCGGACTACCATCCGAGTATCAGACATTCGAGAATATGAGCGACGGATTTAAGTCAGTCATCAGCATGGTTGCAGAGATTGCATACCGCTGCATACAACTTAATGGTTTCCTAGGAGTAGATGCTGTGCGGAAGACCCCTGGTGTGGTGATAATCGATGAGGTTGACCTCTACCTGCATCCGAGGTGGCAGCGTCACATCCTTAAAGATCTACAAAGGGCTTTCCCTTTGATTCAGTTCATAGTTTCGAGCCACTCTACATACATCATTCAGAGCGTTGAGAATAAGAATATAATTACTCTCGACGGTAAGAAAGGCCCGACCGATGCAAACAAGCGAAGCATTGAGGAGATCTCTATGGCCGAAATGGGTATGGAGACACGCCGTAGTGCGAAGTTCGAGGACATGGTCGAGGCCGCCGAAGAGTATTATCAGTTGGTAAAGAAAGGCGATGGGGATACCAAACAGGCCGATGAAGTGAAACAACGGCTTGATGAAATCGAGATAGAATTTTCTGACGATCCCGCCTACGTCGCAATGTTGAATATGGAAATGAGTACTGTGGATGAGGCCGATAGATAAATTTCCGGTAGGTCAATCTATAACCTTTGAAGACGGCAACGCTCACATCATAAGATATAAGTATAAGCCGTATCAGAGCGCAAAAGACCCGTTGTGTATCAATTTCGGCCAATATTGTGTCTACTGCGAAGCACCGATAACGTACTTGCGAGACCTTGAGGTTGAGCATATTCTGCCCAAAGATAAAAATTTGGGCTACTCTCATCTTGAATATGATTGGGATAATTTCTTGATTGCGTGTTCGACTTGCAATGGAAGGGACAATAAATATAATATTGTCGCCAAGCCCGATGAGTGCCATTATCCACATCTGAACAATACTTTTTTGAGTCTTAAATATTGCAAGGGTGGGGTGGTCATCGTAAACCCCGACTTGAAAGGCAAGTCTAAGTTGAAGGCTTGCAAGCTGCTCGAACTTATCGGTCTTGACAAAACTCCCGTGACTTCGACGCAACAGGACAAAAGATGGGAGTACAGAATGAAGCAATGGAACGTGGCGGAAAGGTATAAGGAGCGATACGAGAATGGAAAACTGAATTTGGATTGTCTCATGGATTACATCAAGGCAACTGGTTGTTGGTCTATATGGTTCACCATTTTCGAAGGCCACGATGAAGTACGTCGCCGTCTGATAGAGGACTTCCCCGGGACATCGTCTGTATGCTTCGACGCAAACAATCACTATTCTCCTATTGAGCGTAACCCTGGGCAAGAAGATCCTGTTTGAACGTGGCTTGGCAGCGGTCATCTGAGCGTCATTGATTTTTATGTCCCGGAGTGAACATCGTATCGGATTTTTCGCTAATTTTGTGGCCGAAATGATTTTGCTTCAACCATGAAAATTTTCAAAGGATTACTATCTATTCTCTTTGCCTCGCTCGTGGGCTTTTCTGCACGGGCCGAACTCTCTCTCAAAGCCGCCGACGGGTGGCTCGAAACCGCCTGGGCCGAGTGGTATGCCGCCCCGGGTGTGAAAGCCTATAACGCTTATGTGTCCGAGGCCGGGACAGGCGCATGGACGCGCCTCGACGGCGAGCTCATCCGTAGCTATGGCGCATATGGCCGCGCCGACGCTCTCGGGCTCAAAGCGGGTACCTACCGCATGAAGATTGTCCCCGTCGTGGACGGCAACGAGGTCACCGCCGATGCCGTCGAGACCCCCGACCTGTATGTCCGCGCACACGACCGCACGGGCTATGCCCACTTCGGTCGCCCCACCGAGGGGCTCTTCGAAGGGGTCGGTGGATACAAGAACGACGGAACACTCAAGGATGATGCAATCGTCCTCTACGTCAGCTCGGAGAATGCCAAGACCATCAGCGTCACATGGCCCTACACCACGACCCAGCAGAAGACCTACACAGGATTCTACGGCATCATCGAGGGATACCGCAAGTGTCTCAACGGTGGCGGCATGACGCGCCCCCTCGTGATTCGCCTCATCGGCACCGTCACCGACAAGGATATGGACAACCTGCGCTTCGGCCAGGGTCTCGACATCAAGGGCGAGAAGGAGTACACGGAATTCCCCTTCACCCTCGAAGGTGTCGGCAATGACGCCACCATCTACGGCTTCGGCGTTCAGTTCAGCCAGGTCACCGGCGTAGAGATGCGCAACATCGGCATCATGCTCTGCAAGGATGACGGCGTGGAGATGAACAAGCACAACTCCCACATCTGGGTACACAACCTCGATGTCTTCTACGGACAGGTGGGCTCGGACGCCGACCAGGTCAAGGGGGATGGCGCAATCGACATCAAGTACTCCTCGTACTGCACCGTAGCCTACAACCACTTCTTCGACAACGGCAAGTGCTGTCTCATTGACCCGAGTAAGTCGTATGGCAGCGAGACCCCCGCCGACTATCTCTCGTATCACCACAATTGGTTTGACCACGCCGACTCGCGTCTCCCCCGCTGCCGCCACGGCAAGGCATTCCACGTCTACAACAACTACTATGACGGCAACGGCGAGTACGGCGTAGGCCTCGCGAGCAACGCATGTACATTCGTCGAGTCCAACTGGTTCCGCAATTGCCGCTACCCGATCATCAACTCGGGCCAGGGCACTGACAAGAATCTCGTGGATGCCAAGACCTCCAAGAAGGGCCTGCTCTCCGGCGAGGATGGCGGCGTGTGCAAGTTCTGGAACAATCATGTAGAGGGTGCAAAGTCGTTCATCACCCAGAAGGACAACTATGGCTCGAACCTCTATGACGCATACATGGTCGACTCGCGCGACGAAGTCATCCCCGAGAGCGTCAAGGCCCTCAAAGCCGAACTCGTCAAGACCCCGACCACGTACAGCAACTTCGACACCACCCCGGGTATGATATACGACTGCACCCCCGACCCCACCGACGAGGTACCCGCGATCGTGACCGGGCAGTACGGCGCGGGCCGCTGTCAGAAGGGTGACTTCGCGTGGGAGTTCGACAACGCCACCGAGGACGCAAACACCAATGTCATCGCTGCCCTCAAAACCGCGCTGACCAACTACCGCACCAGCCGTCAGCCCGGATTCACCGGCGACCAATCGCTCATCCCCGAACTCATCTACGGCACGGATGACGAAAGTCTCCCCTGCTACAACATCCGCGGTCAGCGCATCGCCCCCTCGGCAAAGGGCATCGTTATCCGCCGCGGCCAAAAGACTCTGAACCGTTAATTTCCGAAGTTTTCGGAAAAAAGTGACTGGAAAATTTGCAGGTATGGGGGAAATGTAGTACCTTTGCACTGCAATTTCCGGATGGCGGGATAGCTCAGTTGGTTAGAGCGTCGGATTCATAACCCGGAGGTCCCGAGTTCAATTCTCGGTCCCGCTACAAA
>CAMWXQ010000072.1 GCA_947178235.1 uncultured Muribaculaceae bacterium | reverse complement strand
ATGTCGAAGGTCGTCCCGTACTGATGTACCGACGAGTCGATGGCATTGCGGTTGCGGCGGCGCAAACGTCTGACGGTCTGAGGTGTACGCAGGAGGCTCGTCACCTTGATGCGATAGTCTCCACCGCCGCGCGCATCGATGGTGTCGCGGAAACGGCGCCCGATCTCGTGCAGTCGTCCCACCGCCTCGGGCACGAGGTATGGACGCGAGAAGATGAGCGTATCGACATAGAAGTCCTCGCACGAGGTCACGCGCACCACGGGACGCCTCAGCCGCCAGTGCGAGCGTGTGTCGGTCAGCGGTTCTATGCCATACTGCCGCGCCTCGGCCAGATGGACATGGTTCGAGTCGTTGAAGTAGGCCCGCTCCGACCCGAAGTAGTTGACCTTGATACGCTGCGTCGGCTCGGGCATCTCTTCGAGGTGCCGTTTATGATAGCTCACCGTGTCGACACGTTCGAGGTCGCGCACGGTCGTACCCTTCAATATCTGCACCACGGGAGCCTCGTCGGGGGTGATTTCTGTGCCGTCATCCTCCGAGCGGTGGACAGGCACGCACATCACCACACAGAGACACACAGCCAGGAGCACCGGACCATAGTAGCGGATTATCTTGCAGGGCGACACCTTGCGTCGCCTCTTTCTGCCATTGCCGTACGCCTGCTGTGCCATCACTCTGCCGGATATTGGCCGGGGGTCTCGGCGGGGAGCTCGATGCCCGCATCGGCCAGGGCCTCCATGCGCTCGATACATGTCCCGCACTTCCCGCAGTGGGTCGGGCCACCCTTGTAGCACGAATAGGTGAGCGAATAGTCCACCCCAAGCTCCTTGCCGCGGCGTGCAATCTGATTCTTGGTCATGAATGTGTAGGGAGCTTTGAGGTCGAGGTGATCGAATGTCCCTTCGGACACCGCCTTGGCCATAGCCGTGACGAAACCCGTGCGGCAGTCGGGATAGATCGTATGGTCGCCCGCGTGGTTGGCGATCATCACCCCGCGCAGCCCGCGGCTCTCGGCCAGACCCGCAGCTACGGAGAGCATGATGCCGTTGCGGAACGGCACGACGGTCGAGCGCATATTCTCGTCGGCATAGTGTCCCTCGGGTATGGCGTCCGCCCCCGAGAGCAGCGAACTATTGAAATAACGGCCCATGAAACCGAGGTCGATTTCGAGCCACTCGATCCCGAGCTTCTCACAGTTCTTGCGGGCACACCATGCCTCGCGCTTATTATGGTTCGAGCCGTACTGGAATGTCACGGCCAGGGCAATCCGATCCTTGAAATCATGGAGCATGGTCACCGAATCCATACCCCCCGACAGGACCATCAGCATATCTTTTGCCATAAATGATGGATTTTCTTAATATTGAAAATAAAACAGTTACACAAAAACGGAAGTAAGCCTCAGTTGGGCCATTAACTGCTTATGCGCAACGTAATGGCAAATTTCGTCAGAATCCTCGGCATATGCAAGGATTTAGCCAAAAATCATTTCTGAGAAATTGAATCAACGGGTTCAATGGTAAAATCTTGGGACAATGACCCTTTGAAATCCGTATGGGTCCCTCTGATCAAGTCAACGAACAACTTGACACGTGCCAATATCTCGCGACCGCGGTTGCGCCACCAGGACACACGTCTTCCCGGCGTCTTTGCATTGAATCCGATTGCATCTAAGCCGAGCTGCTTGGATTGATACAAAGCTCTTTCATTATGATATTTCTGAGAAATGATTATGATGGAATCTTGATGATAGACATCACGCATTTTTGCGATTGAGTATAGTGTACGCGTACCATCATAGTCCAGAACAATTTTGGCTGAGTCAATTCCTTGCTTCATCAGAGAATCACGCATAGCGACAGGCTCATCAAAACCATTCTCGGTACGGCGATAGTCTCCTCCGCTGACCACGAGCCAATCAACTTTACCGGCCTTGTACAATTTTGCTCCTGCCTCGATTCTATGATCAAAATAATAGTTTCGCCTCCCATTCCACATCGAGACGGGAGATGTGCCGAGAATCAGACCGATCTTTCGATGAGGTATACTGTCCACATTGTCGTATAAGCGGGTTCTGGCATAGTCCGTGACTTGTCGGTCACATATAAAAGCGACCCCTGCGACGAGAAACAAAGCGACGGACAAAACCACTATGAGTTTCCTTCTCATATGGCCCGTGCCATCATCAGAACCCATCGGGGAATGCAGCCATCAGCCTCTCCTCGACCATCTTCTGATGCTCGGCATCGCCGCGGTTCGCGAAGGGGTGGATTGCGATGCCGCCTCGCGGGGTGAAGATTCCCTTCACCTCGATATACCGCGGATCCATCAGCTCCCACAGGTCATTGAGGATGATATTCACGCAGTCCTCATGGAAATCGCCGTGATTGCGGAACGAGAACAGGTAGAGTTTGAGGCTCTTGCTCTCCACCATCCTCTCGCGCGGGATATAATTGATGAGAATCTTCGCGAAATCGGGCTGCCCCGTCTTCGGGCACAGCGACGTGAACTCGGGACAGAGGAATGAGACGAGATACTCGCGCCCGGGATGTTTGTTCACGAACGTCTCAAGCACCTCCGGCGCATACTGGTCCGGGTATCGTGTGGCGGTATTCCCCAACAGGGTCACGCCCATAAGTTCATCATTTGAACGCATATTCAAAATCTCTTTCAGAAAATCTAAACTTTAAACCTAAGACGCAAAGCGCCCTAAACTTTAAACTGCGCGCAGCGCAATCACCCCACAAAATTACCCAAATTGCCCGACATAACAAAATCACCCCCTATTTATTCACCCCGCATATTCAACAAGATACTAAAAAACGTCGTGACCAAACAATGGTCACGACGTTAATACCTGTGAAGTGACGAATTATTTCACTATGAATTTCTCAGTCCTTGCACCCTGTTTGCGGATGTAGAAACCCGGGACAAGGCCCTCGGTTGTGTTTGATACTTTTAAACCTTTGGAATTGTAGATTTCACAAGGCACATCCTCATCAAAATCCACAGAAACTTCATCTAATGACGAAAAATCAAAGCTCACAATGTTTTTGAAATACTTCCAAGGGCATCTTTCCCGAAATTTTGATATTGCGGATTCTGGTACATATAGAGTTGCATTATCATATGTTGAATTATCGAAATAATAGCAATAAGGAGCATTATCTAAACAACTTGCAGGACTAAAAGTATCATAATACACAGAGCTTAAACTGATACAGCCCCAAAAACACGCATATCCAATATAACCATAAGAACCATAAAGAGGAGGACTTGACAAATTTTTAGGTATTGTTATAGAAGTTAAACTGGAACAGTCCCGAAAAGCACTCGAACCTATATTGGTAACACAATCCGGGATTTTCACGAAGGTTAGTTTAGTGCAGTTCCGAAAAGCACCGGACCCTATATAGTTAACACATTCAGGAATTGTCACGGAGGTTAGTTTAGTGCAGTTAAAAAAAGTCTCGCTAGATATTTCAGTTATAGAATTCGGTAGAGTTACTGTTTCCATATTGCTACAATCTTGAAATGCAGAACTACCAATCCCTATGACCGAATTAGGAATATTTAACGAAGTCAAACTCGTACATCCTTGGAAGGCACTGCCTTCTATTACCTTAACGGAGTTTGGTATCGTAAAGGATTGCAAACTGGTACATCCGGAGAAGGCTTCTTTACCTATTTGGGTTATGGAATTGGGCATCGTAACGGATTGCAAACTGGTACATCCATAGAAGGCCCTATTATATACTTGAGTTATGGAATTAGGTAACACCACGGAGCGTAAACTCTCACAAAATTCAAAAAGACCAGAGCCTATACGATCAATGGAGTTAGGAAGACTAATGGATTTGAGGCTTCTACATCCAGAAAAACAATAACTTCCAATATTCTTTACAGAATTGGGAATTTCAATAGAGGTGAGGCTTATACAATTTTCGAAAACACTGGATTCGATTTCTACGACAGAATTAGATATTGATATGGAGGTCAGACTGGAACAGCCTCTAAATGCACTGTATTCTATCCGGCTCACAGAATTCGGTATCGTCACAGATGTCAAACTACTGCATCCGCCGAGGAAATCGACTGGTATAGTCTTGATCGAGTTGGGAATATTAATTGATGTCAGTCTTGTACATGCGCAAAACGCACCATATCCCAGCTCTGTAACTGAATTAGGGATATGTACGGATGTTATGCTACATTCTGCAAATGCCTTGGTTCCGATTTCTGTAACAGAATTGGGAATAGTCAATGATGTCAGGTCCTTACAATAGCCGAAAGCCTTCATGCCGATTTTAGTGACCGAATTAGGGATGTTAACAGAAGATATACTACATCCGAGAAAAGCATATTCCCCAATCTCCGTGACAGATTTGGGTATAGTCACTGAGGTCATGAGGTCGCAACCTTCGAAAGCTCTGTCACTTATAGCTATTACTTTGAAGCCGTCTGCATATTCCGGTATTACAAGATCTCCGTAAACATAATTTCCAGCTGCTGGGTCATCACTTTCTTTAACGAAGCCCTCTCGGGGCATACATGTCTTATAGTACTCGCTTATGACTGTGTACCACAGGGTTTGGCCCTTGTAAGTGTACTGGAAATCGCGGGCGAATGTCGGGATAGACATAAGTATCCCAAACGCCAGAAGCAAGACGTTCTTAATTTTCATCATATTGCGTGTGATTCTGAAATGTATCTTTACATTTGAGTTTTTAATGGCTGACACATCATTCTCAAAGCTTAAAAACAACTCAGTCTTATACGAATGTGTATACAATAAGTTCATCAAAGATGCGTCAGCCATCATTTTCTGGAAAGCTTAATCCTCTATCTCAAAGGCATCCAAGGGCTGGATAACCCCATCTGTTGATAGCGGTTCGGGCCAAATGGCCAAAGCCTCCGCCTTCCCTGTCGAAGGAACGTCACGGGCCTCTCGGAGGTACTCATGTACCGCCCTAATAGCCATTTCTTTAAACTGATTCTTGGCCACAGCATCCTCGCTGTACTCTACGGGTGATGCAAACCATGCATTCAGTTGTTTGCCATCCACCATGAAAGCTACTCGATAATTGTACATCGATTAATTTTGGTTGCCTCCGGACCCCCTCATTGGCATTTAATTGGTTCTGAAATAGAAAACGTGGAGTCTGTACCTTTTGCTCGTTCCACAACTGGAGGCCTTCGCATTGCCCGGATTGGTTGAACGAGCAAACTTGCAGAGGCCCCACGCAGAATATGAGATGCATTTGGACTCAGTATTCACATACTGGATCCAATGTATATACATATCCACTTAGGCATCTACCGTTTGCTACATTCTTGGCCAATCCTTTGAAAGTTGCGAAGTTTCCAGTCGCCAAGAAAGAGCGTCAAGTAAACGCTTTCCATTATGTCAGCAGACCCTCCCGCATAACCCTTGACCGGGCCTCTGCGATACGGTCTGCGGATGCAAAGTTAATACATAATTCCCAATTGTACAATATACCCTCTCGACATACCAACAAATTCTTTGAAACAATAATCACTTCAATCCCAATCTTGCCTTATCCTATCCGCTATGGTACTTGTGGGCATTTTTGATATTCCTTAAACTCATTTACTCAATTAAGACAGGTGACCCGCCCCAAAGTAGGGTAAAAACCGAAAAAGTAGGGTGAAAAACTTGTGGCGGTAGGGTAAAAATCCTTATATTTGCGGAAAAATACTGCAATGAACAGCAAATTGGATGAACTGGTAGGGAGATACCATGCTCTTGGCATAGACCGGCAATTGGACTATGACAAATTCTACCTGTACTCTCTGATCACGCACTCGACCGCAATCGAGGGCTCGACCATAACCGAACTCGAAAACCAAATCATGTTCGAGAACGGCATTGCCTTGAAGGGCAAAAGCCTCATTGAACAGAACATGAACCTCGATCTGAAAGCCGCCTACGAACGTGCATTGACCTTTGCCCGCGAACATTCGGACGTCACAGTCAAGAGATTGAAAGAATTGTCGTCACTCACGATGAAGAACACCGGCTCAGTGTATCACACAATGCTCGGCGACTTCTCGTCGGCTGCGGGAGACCTGCGTCTGCTCAACGTGTCTGCCGGCATCGGCGGGAAATCATACATGAGTTTCGCAAAAGTTCCGGCGCGATTGGAGGAGTTCTGTAACCGACTCAATCAGCGCCGCCGTGAATCTACCAAAATGGACGTACAGGAACTGTATGAAA
>CAMWXQ010000071.1 GCA_947178235.1 uncultured Muribaculaceae bacterium | reverse complement strand
GCTATGCGCAGCTTGCAATTTGTCAACCAAATCCTAAAATCGCTATCATTGGGATAGGCGAAAAGGTGGTTTTAACATTTATTTAGATAATAGATTGTATGTAATTCTTAAAAAATCATTAATTTTGCGAACTCATAGGGAAGACTAACGTCAGCCGGAACCCCGGTCAACCTCACCTATCCACGTCATTATCCATATTTTATATACTTTAATTTATCCCATTTAAACATCAGGTATGAAAAAGCTGTTTCTGCTTCTTGCAGTGATCATCACATTCGCCCTGGGTGCTGCGGCACAGAACCGCACCATCACCGGCTCCGTGGTGAGCGCTGACGGCGACGAGCCCCTGACAGGTGCAACTGTCATGGGTGTAGGTACCTCGATCGGTGTGACCACCGACATCGACGGCAACTTCTCCCTCTCGCTTCCCGCCTCTGTTAAGAAATTGTCTGTATCCTATGTGGGCATGACCACCAAGGAGGTGACCATCACTCCGAGCCCCATGACCATTGTCCTCGAGAACTCCAACGTCCTCGATGAGGTCATCACCGTCGCTTACGGTACTCAGAAGCGTTCCTCGTTCACCGGTTCGGCCTCTGTCCTCGACGCCTCCACCATCGAGAACATGCAGGTGACCAACCCTGTCGACGCTCTCAACGGCCGTGTCGCAGGTGTGCAGATCAATAACATCTCCGGCGCCCCCGGCTCGAACCCCACCATCTATGTGCGTGGTGTATCCTCGATCAACGCCGGCAACGAGCCCCTCATCGTCCTCGACGGTACCCCCTTCTCGGGTGACCTCAACACCATCGCCACACAGGACATCGAGAGCATGACCCTGCTCAAGGACGCAGCTTCCAATGCACTCTATGGTGCCCGCGGTGCCAACGGTGTCATCCTCATCACCACCAAGAAGGGTAAGGGCAACGCACGCGTGACCTTCGACGCCAAGTGGGGTGCAAACTCCAAGGCTCTCCAGGATTACGACGTAATCAATACCCCGAAGGGCTACTATGAGGCTTATGCAACCTCGCTGGTAAATCAGAACAACTTCGGTCTCGCAGGTAAGGTTCAGACCGGCGAAGCTCTCGATAACTTTGTCAACCGCCAGCTCCTCGGAGACCTCCATTACAACGTTTACGGTCTCCCCGCAGGTGAGAATCTCATTGTCAACGGTAATCAGCTTAACCCGAACGCTGTGCTTGGCAATGTCGTTGATTACAATGGGACGGGCTATCTCCTCACCCCCGATAACTGGGAGGACTATGCATACCGCAAGGCTCTCCGTCAGGAATATAGCGTCAGCGTATCCCAGGCTACTGACAAGGGTTCGTTCTACTTCTCGACCAACTACTTGAAGAACGAGGGTATCTCGACCAACTCCGGCTTCGAGCGCCTCAATGCCCGTCTCTCCGCCGACATCCAGGCCAAGCCCTGGCTCAAAGTCGGTGCAAACGTCGCTTACAGCCACTATGTGACTACCGACTTCGGCAACTCCGATGGTGAGAATACTGTCGGCAACGTATTTGCCGTTTCGAGCCAGATGCCTCCCATCTTCCCTCTCTTCGTACGCGACGCCGAGGGCAACATCATGCGTGACGACATGGGCTATCAGATGATGGACTATGGCGACGGTATGAACGCCGGCCTTGACCGTCCGGTCTGGACACAGGCTAACCCCCTCATGGACAACATTCTCAATGTGAACAAGTATAACGGCAACGCTTTCAACGGCAACGCTTTCGCCGAGATCCGTTTCCTCCATGACTTCAAGTTCACCACCAACAACGCATTCTCTCTCGACGAGACACGCTACAACTCGCTCACCAACCCCTTCTATGGCTCGTACGCCGATCAGAATGGTGCTGTGACCGTCGAGCACATGCGTACCATGGACTGCACCTTCCAGCAGCTCCTCAACTGGACCCGCTCGTTCGGCAACAACAACTTCTCTGTCCTCCTCGGCCACGAGAACTATGTGTTGAAGTCGTATGACCTCTATGCGATGGCCAACAACATGCTCCTCCCCACCAACACCGAGCTCTCCGGCTGTATCTCCGCTAACCAGAACGGTTCTTCGCGCAGCGAGTACAACACCGAGGGCTGGTTCGGCCGCATCAACTACGATTTCGACGGCAAGTATTTCGCTTCCGCCTCCTATCGTCGTGACGCCTCCTCTCGCTTCCATCCCGACCATCGTTGGGGTAACTTCTGGAGCTTCGGCGCCGCATGGATCATGAACAAGGAGAAGTTCCTCCAGGATCAGAGCTGGATCGACATCTTGAAGATCAAGGCTTCTTACGGTGAGCAGGGTAACGACCGTATCGGTAACTACCGTTACATCTCCACCTTCAAGATCGTGAACTCCGATGGTATGCCTGCCGCAGAACCCAGCACACTCGGCAATCCCGACATCACCTGGGAGAAGGGCGGCAACTTCAACGCCGGCGTTGACTTCGGCTTCTGGAACGATCGTCTCGGCGGTACTGTAGAATACTTCTACCGCAAGACCTCCGATATGCTCTATCGTATGCCGCTCCCCTACTCATTCGGTTACACCGGATTCTATGACAATATCGGTGACATGGTCAACCAAGGTGTCGAGATCGACCTCCATGGTGATGTATATCGCTCCAAGAATATCACAATCAGCCTTAACGCCAACCTCACCACTGTCAAGAACAGGATTACACGACTTGCAGAGCCTTCCAAGACCACTGTACGCGACGGTGTCAACGGCTACTCCTCCGGTATGTTCTACTACGGCGAGGGCAAGTCGCTCTACACCTTCTCGCTCCCCACATATCTCGGTGTCGACCGCGATGGTATTCCCTCGTGGGATGATCAGGGTAATGTTATTCTCGGCGAGGATGGCCAGCCTGTTCTCAACAAGCCTACCGGTCTCCCCATGTACCGCATGACAGTCACCTACACCAAGAAGGATGAGAATGGTAAAGACATCAAGGACGCAGATGGTAACCCCGTGACATACACTGTCGAAGAGGTAACCACAAAGTACACTGACCTCAATACTTCTGACTATCACCTTTGTGGCTCGGCTCTGCCCAAGATCTATGGTGGTTTCGGCCTTTATGCCAATATCTATGGCTTCGACGTGACCGTAGACTTCAATTACGCAGCCGGCGGTAAGGTTTACGACTCGACCTATGCCGGTCTCATGGCTCCTCCGACCAATACCAGCCAGGGTGCATTCCACAAGGATGTCCTCGATGCATGGTCGGTTGATAATCCCAATGCAGCTCAGCCCCGCTTCGTTTATGGTGACGATAACATGGTTCGTTCTTCGACCCGCTTCCTCACCTCTGCCAACTACCTCTCCTTGCAGAACATCAACGTGGGCTACACCATCCCCTCGAAGGTCACCAAGAAGATGCAGCTCGAAAAGATCCGTTTCTACTTCTCGGCCGACAACGTACACATTTGGAGCAAGCGTAAAGGCCTCGATCCCCGCCAGTCCATGGCTCACACATCTGACAAGCAGTCTGTCAGCGGTTCTTCGAGCGCTTCCTATTACTCCCCCGTACGCACCTTCTCGGGCGGTATCAACGTAAGCTTCTGATTCTCTCACACGACTTAGAAAACAAAGCATAAAATGAAAACCAAAATATTCGCTGCGCTGGCCCTCAGCTCCGCCGCCCTCCTCTCGTTCACTTCGTGTATCGACGAGGTTCAGCCCAATGGCGGGACTATCACCACGACCCAGTTGCAGTCCTCCCCCGCGGCAGGTATGTCTACCCTCACCGCCATTCCCTCGATGATCCTCTATTGCGGCGTCGACAACTGGGACAAACACTGCGACATAGGCTATGCAGGCATGATGATCATCCGTGACCGCATGACCGGCGACATGTGCATCAACCCCAACGGCACCAACTACGACCAGTGGAGCGGTTATGCCCAAGGTCGTATGGATGAGGGCTACTGGTTCCCTCAGATCATCACCTACTACTATGGTAAGTTGGTCCTCACTTGCAACAAGGCTGCCGAGGCTTTCCCCGAGGACGTCGAAGACGAGATCTCAAAGGGTTGCCGCGCTGTGGCTCTTGCCTATCGTGCGCTCACATACATCGATTGCGCACGTTGGTTCGAGTACCTCCCTTGTGATGCAACTTCGCCTATCACAAAGCAGGGCAACGATGTGACCGGTCTTACCTATCCCATCGTTACCGAGAAGACCACTCAGGAGGAAGCCCGCCACAATCCCCGCGCAACACGTGCCAAGATGGCTGAGTTCATCCTCTCTGACCTTGATTATGCTGAAGAGAACATCGGGTATAAGCCTGCTGATCTCGCTGGCCAGGCTTACCCCGACCTCAGTGTCGTCTATGGTCTCAAAGCTCGTCTTTATATGTGGATCGAGGACTACACCAACGCCAAGAAGTATGCAGATCTTGCCATCGCCGAGAGCGGAAAGACTCCTCTCACCAAAGAGCAGTGGAATAACCCCAAGACCGGTTTCAACACAGCCGACGGGAACAACTCCTGGATGCTCTCATGTCAGCTTACCGCCGAGAACCGTGCCGTGACTTCGGGTATCTGTAACTTCACCTCGTTCATGAGCCCCGAACCCTCGTACACCTACTCCTCCGCAGGAGCTTGCTTCACGCCAGACTGGAGCTTCTACTCCCGCATTAACAACAAGGACTGGCGCAAGCTCTCTTGGGTGCCCTCCTCGATCGCTCTTCTCCGCGACTATCAGCTCAACGGCGTCACAGACAATGCTGCTAAGCTCGCTTTCTCGGCTAAGTATAAGTATTGCGTGACCAAGTTCCGTCCTGGCGAGGGTAACCTCACTGACTACACCGTGGCTTCTGCGACAGCTCTCCCCCTCATGCGTGTCGAGGAGATGCACTTCATCTCCATCGAGTCTGCCGCTCATCTCAATGCCGCAGAAGGCAAGCAGGCACTCCTCGACTTCATGAAGACTTATCGCTATGCAGATTACACCTGTAATGTTGCGTCCACGGATGATGTCGTCGAGGAAGTCGTATTCCAGAAGCGAGTAGAGCTCTGGGGCGAAGGTCAGACCCTTTGGGACATCAAGCGCCTCAACTATTCTGTCACCCGTGGTTACAATGGTACCAACTGGTACACTGCTACCCGTTTCAACACTGATGGCCGTCCCGCTTGGATGAACATGGTGTTCCTCTCGACCGAGGGTGAGAATAATGAATCCATCTATGGTTGGAACAACCCCAACACAGATGGTGTCTATAACACTATCCCCGACTCCGAGGTCAACTTCGACAAGAACAAGTGGTAATCCACCAATCGGATAACCCCAACAATAAAAACCTCCGACCCATACGGGCCGGAGGTTTTTTGTCTTATTTGGGCAGTGGCTTATGGTTTAACCTTCAAAAGCATCACCTTCGAGTCCTCGATGGCTCGGACGCTGTGGAGGACTTCGGCGCCCATCAGCAGGAACTCACCTGCGTTGATTGTGTGGGATGTCCCGAGCATGGTGAAATCGATCCGTCCTTCGAGTACATTGACCATGACCTCTGCGGTAGCCATGTGCTCAGACAGGGCCTGTCCGGCTTTGAAGGCGAGGAGGGCTACACCTCCGTTCGATGTCTCGAAGAGGCTTTTGACATTGACTTTTTCCGCATTGGCGGAAACCTGGTCGGCGAGCTTGCGCACCTCGCCGAATTTGAGTTCAGTGGAGAGCATATCTTGTATATTTTTATGTTTGTGTTCTATCCCTCCAACGCCCCCCACCCGCCGAAGGTTCATCTTCTACTCTCAACCCGCATCTCATCTATTAGAAATATATATATTATTAAGGTGTCTCCCCGATTGTAGGGACATGCCTTCGGCATGTTAACGTATCACGCTGGTATCCACGCCTACATGCCAAAGGCATGTCCCTACAACGCGTCGGAGGTTCATCCGCGTTCCCGGGGATAGCTAAGTTAGCTATGATAGCTATCATAGCTATCCCTAACACCCGCCAATATGCCCCGTGAGGGGCATAATTTGAGTAACCCCGGGCTTTTGAGCCCGGGGCAAGGTGCCTATCGTGAACAGAGCCCCGGAGGTGGCTCTATTATCTTCTTATACTGGTTTCTATGAATAATTGTAACAATATTTCCACGTGTAACATTATTGTAATTAATTTATTTCTTACCCAACACTCTAACAATCAACCCAATAAAACAATTTTCAAAAATTTTTCAAAAAAAGTGTGTAACATAATTTTGACGAAAATTGGTGGGGTGGGGGAGAGTTGTTA
>CAMWXQ010000070.1 GCA_947178235.1 uncultured Muribaculaceae bacterium | reverse complement strand
ATAGCCGTCACATCGTAGAACGAGTAACGCAGAGCCTACGCCGTATGATATATGACGCACCGCTGGGGATGCACCGAGGTACACCCGCCCACCGGGCATGGCTATCATACCCAAGGACATCTACCGTTACTTCATCCTTGACGATGAGGGTTTTTGAAACTGCCAGATTTCAAGGTTTGCCAAGAATCAAGCGCAAGTAAACGCTTTTCACAAAAAATATGTCCAAACCCACCCATCCGGCAGCTGATATTCTGCCGACGGCGTAGATTTGCCCCGCAAAGATATGAATTAATTCTGGAATACATTGACTGAAATCAAACTTTTTCTCCCGAAATATTTTTTTGAGTTGGTGAAAATATAATGAATGTGGGTTTGTCAGATCTATGTGGATGTGATTTAAAGAAAATGGGTGTCATTGTGCCGTTTCATAATTTTTTAAGCAGGGTTGTGGTTTATAATAAGTTAATAGTTGTTAAATAATAGATTTGGGGTTTGAAAAACAAATGTAAGTCAGTAACTTTGCGACATTAATAATTATTACCATTTTTCAAAACAATTAAAACGTCCACATACTTATTAAGCCTGTTCATCTAACCTCAGATTACATCAATGACGAGAACCTCAAAGCTGATTAGAATTTAGGTGTGGGCATAATACTACACATTGAAAACGAAACAGATGTCTCTTGTGAATGGATTTTAAAATTTCCTTTCGAGGATATCCTGACATCTCAGCAATCACCCCAATAAATAATAGAAACAATGAAACATCGTCATTTCATATTATTCATCGTTCTGTTAGCTTCAATGGTTTGGTGCGGACAGACTTACGGTCAAGGCCCTTGCCCGAGACCGACCATCACGTATAGCCCCGATTTCTGTGTCGATGGGATTTATTATAGGATATTGAAAGGTGGAACAGATGTTGAACTGACCCGTGCAGAGGGAACGAATGAAACAGTTCTTCCATATAACCGCGAGACCTTCATCGTGCCTGAATCCGTCACCTACGAAGACAAAACTTATCCAGTAATCCGCATCGGTGAAGGAGCATTCATAGACGATCAAACAATAAAGAAGATCGTTCTGCCTGATTGTATTAAGGACTTCGATAGCTATTCGTTTGCGTTCTCGACTATAGAGGAGTTTAATTACCCTGCTTCCTTGTTGAGAATTGGAGATTATGCATTTCAATTCTGTGAGAATTTGGAGTCGATTGTCATACCCGACCAAGTCCACTATCTTGGTGAGGGTGCATTCTGCTCGTGTGTTAATATGAAGACATTTACTTTCGGACGTCAAATCATACAGGCTAAGGAAAACTTATTGGGATCAACATGCTGGGTGTATCCCTCGAAGAATAGTGGTGGCGGATTATGGAAATATTGTATTTCCACAGAATTGAGATATTTATATTGTCCGTTGGATACGCCTCCGGGAATTGTGGATTTTGAGACACATTGGTATTACGACGGACCATATTATATATACCATATGTGCACACTCCGCATTCCGGTTGGAACCAAGGAGAAGTATGAGAGTGCCTCCGTTTGGGGATGGTTCAGAATTATCGAAGAGGATCCGTCGCTCAATTCCTCCCTGCCCGAAGTGGCTGAAGATTGCGAAGCTATCCATGTTGCGGATGGCCGTATCATTGGCGTGGGTGTCATTGAGGTCTATGACCTCGGAGGTCGTGAGATTGCCCGTGGGGTGGCCGATGAATTGCCACAGCTTCCCGCAGGATTCTACATAGTCCGCAACTCCCACACAACCGCCAAGATCGCTATCCGCTAATGGCCGATTGCATGGTTTTATAGCGACGTAACAATATCAAATTATAACAAAAGCAACAATGAAACAGAGACTATTGTCCTTAATCATGCTCTTAACCTCGATCGTAAGTTGGGGATATGAGCTTGACAGAAATGTCCCTCTTCCGGGTACATATTATGAATTCGCGCCAGATTTTGAGGCCGATGGATTATATTACAGGATTATAGGCAATAATGGGGTGGAACTAACTCGAGCCGAAGGCTCCACGGTCACTGTTGAGCCATACAACCGTGAAACATTCACCGTGCCGTCATCAGTGACCCATGATGGTGTTACGTACCCCGTGACGCGTATAGGTGACTGTACATTCTATAAGGATCTGGTTATAAAGAAGCTGATTCTGCCCGAAGGAATGGCTTATATAGGGGGATACGCTTTCTGCCAGTCAACCATTGAAGAGTTGAACTTTCCGACTACACTCAGAAACATCGGAAAGAATGCTTTCATGTTCTGTCTTGATCTTAAAGAAGTTGTGATACCTGATGATGTCAAGAAATTGCGGATAGAAGAAGGCGCATTTTGCGCGTGCTCGTATCTGAAAAAGTTTACCATAGGCAGGGGCGTGACGTACATGGGGGATAATTCGTTGGGAGGGCTGAGTTGGGCTCAGCCAACAATTGGAGGTGGAGGTGGGATGAATAAATTAAGTGTTGCCACAAGGCTCGAACACTTGTATTGTCCGTTTGAGGAACCAAAGTTCATTGGCGTTGACCTTATTTCTGGATTTGTACCTGATAGGACGGATCCTGTGATAAACGATATGTCGTATAGGTTTTTGTATAATGATTGTAAGCTTTATGTGCCGGTTGGAAGTCTTGAAAGATATAATTCGGTCGAACCATGGAAATGGTTCGGGCATTTCAACAATATAGTTGAGGATCCGTCGCTCAATTCCTCCCTGCCCGAAGTGGCTGAAGATTGCGAAGCTATCCATGTTGCGGATGGCCGTATCATTGGCGTGGGTGTCATTGAGGTCTATGACCTCGGAGGTCGTGAGATTGCCCGTGGGGTGGCCGATGAATTGCCACAGCTCCCCGCAGGATTCTACATAGTACGCAACTCCCACACAACCGCCAAGATCGCCATCCGCTGAGCCGTAGATTAGGCTTGTAGTGTCGGAAAAGCAATGACCCCGACATATACAAAATTCTTTGCCCGTTCTCGATATTATAACCCCGTCAACTTGGCGGGGTTATAATTTTCTCCCGAAATTTTCGTAACTTTGTATTCATGAACCGCATCAGCCATTCGACAGTACAGCGCATCCTGGACGCCACCGACATCGTGGAGGTGGTGAGCGACTTCGTGAGCCTCAAACGCCGCGGGGCCAACTGGGTGGGGCTGTGCCCTTTCCACAACGACCGCTCACCCTCGTTCTACGTCTCGAAGACCAAGGGTATGTGCAAGTGTTTCAGCTGTGGCGAGGGGGGCAGTGCGGTAAGCTTCCTCATGAAGCTCGAACAGCTCTCCTACTCCGAGGCGCTCAAATACCTCGCCCGTAAATACAACATCGAGGTCGAGGAGCGTCAGATGACCCCCGAGGAGCAGCGCGCCGAGACCGCACGCGAGAGCATGATGGCGCTCAACGACTTCGCCATGCGCTTCTTCGAGCAGACAATGAAGGACACCGAGCGCGGGCGCGACGTCGGCCTCAGCTACTTCCGCTACCGCGGGATTTCGGACGCTATGATCGAGCGCTTCCATCTCGGCTTTGCCCCCGAGGGCAAGGAGGATCTCTACCGCGAGGCCCTGCGCCGAGGGTACAGCGAGGACTACATCATCGACACGGGCCTGTGCTACAAGACCGAGGACGGCCGCGTCATCGACCGCTTCCGCGGCCGCGTCATCTATCCCGTCCTCTCCCTCTCGGGCAAGGTCGTTGCCTTCGGTGGCCGAACGCTGCGCAAGGAGAAGACCATCGCCAAGTATGTCAACTCGCCCGAGAGCCTCATCTACTCCAAGCGCCGCGAGCTCTACGGCATCTTTCAGTCCAAGCAGGCCATAGCCAAGGAGGGTAAGTGCATAATCGTCGAAGGGTACATGGACGTCATCTCGATGCACCAGGCCGGCGTCTGCAACGTCGTGGCCTCGTCGGGTACCGCGCTGACCATAGAGCAGGTAAAGCTCATCAAGCGCTTCACCCGCAACGTCACACTCATCTACGACGCCGACGCCGCGGGCATCAAGGCGGCCCTGCGAGGCATCGAGCTGCTCTTGCAGGAGGATGCCGACATCAAGGTCCTCCTCCTCCCCCCCGGCGAGGACCCCGACTCGTTCGCCCAGAGCCACAGCTCGTCCGAGGTCATGGAGTACATCGCCGCCAACGAGACCGACTTCGTGACGTTCATGGCCCGCATCCTGCTCGGCGAGCGGCCCGACGACCCGACCCACCGCGCCGCGGTCATCACCCGCGTCGTCAAGACCATAGCCCTCATCCCCAACGAGATCACCCGCAGCGTCTATATCCAGGAGTGCTCGCGCATACTCTTCATCGCCGAGGATGTCCTGCGCCGCGAGGTAGGCAAGTACTTCAACGAGTATGCCCTCAAAAGCCGCCAGGATCGCGAGCGCGCCGAGGTCGCCTACACCGCCCCCTCCACCCCTGGCCCTGCCGCCGAGGCATCCGAGGCTGCATCGGCGCCCGAGGATGTGCGTGACGCCTCCGCCGATGGAGCCGTTGATGCCGGGGCAGACGCCGCCGAGATCGAGCGCCGCCGTCGGCTGCGTCCCGCCGCGCGCGGGGTGGCACGCCTCGTGGTCCGCTATGCCAACTACCCTTTTGCCGCCGTCGCCGACGAGGAGGGGAACACCACCCCGCTCACCGTCATCGACTACGTCATCTCCGAGCTCGAGGGGGACGCCATCATCCTCGCCAATCCCGACGTCGCCCACCTCATGCGCGAGGCGATCCGCATGAGCCGCGCAAACTGGGAGGAGGACCTCGCCCGCGAGCAGGAACGCCTCCTCGCCATCCGTGCCGACGCCTTCGCCGCGGGCATCGAGGAGATCCGCTCGAAGGCCACGGATCCCGGCAGCATATCGGCCATGGAGAAGAGCCTCAGCGAGACGGTCGACGCCGCCTACCGCGAGGGGCTCGACGACTTCGCCTCGGCCTACCTCTCGCGCCTCATGTGCTCGTCGGACGATGACGCCGTCCGCACCCTCGCCACCGAGCTCGCCGTCGAGACCCACATCCTCAGCAAGATGCACACCAAGTTTGCCCACATACCGACGGAGCGCGAACAGCTCGCCGACCTCCTCCCCCGCGCCATCCACGAGCTCAAAGCCTCGCTCGTGGCCGTGCGCATCGAGGAGGCCAAGAAGCGTCTCGCCGCCTGTGGCTCCGACGTCGACGCCGCCCTCGCCGTCATGTCCGAGCTGCGCGAGCTCGACGAGACACGCAAGGTACTCGCCCGCCTCATCGGCGACCGCGTCATCACCCCCGTTTCCGGCAAAAGCCGGCATATGGTTTAAGGTTTAGGGCCTTCGGCCTTAGGTTTAAAGTTTAGGAATTCTTTCGTCTCCACCAGGTATTTAAACTTTAAACCTTTGGCCCTAAGGCCCTAAACCTTAAACTCAAGGCCGAAGGCCTTGACCCCCGCAGAAACCATTACGCCCCGGCCGGGTGAAATCCGGTCGGGGCGGTATATGTTCGGGTGTCAGGAGCCGCTCAGCGGGCTCCCGGCTATGTTCAGCGCTGTACGGTGGGCTTCATGTCATACGAGAGCATGGCGAGGGAGAAGCCCCAGTAGATGAAGGCGAGGGACACCAGGAAGCTGGTCATGGCCATATCCTGTACCCAGCCGGCCTCGATGAAGAAGAAGCCGATGAGCATGAGCAGGACGCCGTTGATGAGCTGCAACCACCAGTAGCGGCGATTATTGAGCTGTACCGAGGAGCAGACGGCGCTGATGCCCCAGAAGATGAAGATGAACGCAAGGAAGTAGGGGAACACGGCCTCGGAGAGGACAATGCTGCGCACCATCATGAATCCGATGAACATATCGATGATGCCTCCGGCGAGCCACCAGCCCCAGCCACGTCCGGCATTTCGGCCCGAGGCCATGCAGAGCTGTACGACACCGACGAGGATGAGGAGCCAGCCGAAAATCTGGGAGGCTACGGCGTATCCGGCCACGGGCCAGAACCAGTATGCGAAACCACAGATCACCATGAGGATACCTGCGCAAAGGACTACCCACCAATAGCGGGACTCGCCCATGAACTTGTCTAATAGCGCTTTCATAACAGAATGTGTTTTAGTAAATTAATAGTTGAAATTAGAATTGATGATTATAATTGTCTGAGTTAGTTTTGTCTTTGTCTATATAACATCCCCCACCCCCGGATTGTTTGCACACTACCGAAGAAAATCTGTATGAAAACGTTTTGATGGACCTGTGCTATGACCAGAGTGGATTTTGCTCCAAATCTTTCGGGAATACCAT
>CAMWXQ010000069.1 GCA_947178235.1 uncultured Muribaculaceae bacterium | reverse complement strand
TCGCGCACCCAGTCTATCGAGGTGACACTCACATATCTGTTCAGAATCAGATAGTGACAAGGTTGTGACAAACTGGTTACAAAACTATGCTATCCGCCGAGGATGGTTATTTTTCCGTCAGAAAGTTTGGTATTTTAGATGAAAATGCTTAAATTAGCCGACGGAATCGCGCCGCGTATTCCGCAAAACCACTGACCAACCGATCTTCTTTGGCCGGAACGGCTGACAATCAAGCCTTTCCGCGCCGAAGCCATCTTATCACATACCCTACAACCCACCCCCATCCTTTATGGAACAGCGTGACCCGTCCGCAATCGCGGACACTACCTTAGACCAGGCTGCGGTACCCGCCGCCGATGAGACCGTGAAAACCCAGGACACCACCACACCCGCCGCCGACGAGGCCGGGGCCCAGGAGGCACCCGAAGCCGAGGCTGAGGCCGCTCCCCACAAGCCCCGCACCAAGGAGGAGCTCGTCGAGAGCGCACGCCTCCTCGCCGAGCGCGACGGCGCCGAGATAACCGCCGACGAGATCGGCCGCCTCAAACAGCTCTTCTATGCCATCCGCAACGAGGAACTCCGTGCCGAGCGCGAGGCATTCGCCGAGGCCGGCGGAGCCGAGGAGGACTTCGCACCCGCCGTCGACGAGACCGAAGAGCAGTTCAAGGAGCTCCTGGCAGCCGTCAAGGAGAAGAAGGCACGCTACCGCGCAGCCGTCGAGGCCGAGCAGCAGGCCAACTACGAGGCCAAGCTGACCATCATCAAGACCCTCAACGAACTGAGCGCCGACACCGACAACGTCAACCGCGCATTCCCCACCGTCCGCGATCTCCAAAACCGCTTCAAGGAGATCGGCGAGGTGCCCCAGACCGTTGCATCCGACCTGTGGCGCCAGTACCAGGAGGCCGTCGAGAAATTCTACGACCAGCTCAAAATCAACAAGGAGCTGCGCGACTATGACTTCAAGAAGAACCTCGCCGACAAGCAGGCCCTCATCGCCGAGGCAGAGAAGCTCGGCGCCGAGGAGGACATCATCGTCGCCTTCCGCCGTCTCCAAGAGCTCCACGAGCAGTGGCGCGCCGTCGGCCCCGTGCCCAAGGAGGTACGCGAGGAGATCTGGGGCAAGTTCAAGGCCCTCTCCGCCGACATCAACAAGAAATACCAGGACTTCTTCGTAGAGCGCAAGGAGCGCGAGCAGCAGAACGAGGCCGCCAAGACAGCCATCTGCGAGCGTCTCGAAGCCCTCGACTTCGCGGGTCTCGGGACATACGCCGCATGGGACGCCATGACCAAGGACTTCATGGCCGCACAGGAGGAGTGGAAGACAATCGGCCCCGCATCGCGCAAGGTCAACAATCTGCTCTTCGCCCGCTTCCGCGCTGCGTGCGACAAGTTCTTCGCCGCCAAGGCCGAGTTCTTCAAGAGCATGAAGGATGTGCTCTCGCAGAACCTCGAAAAGAAAATAGCCCTCTGCGAGCGCGCCGAGGCACTGAAAGAGAGCACCGACTGGCGCGCGACCGCCGACGAGCTCGCAGCACTCCAAAAGGAGTGGAAGACCATCGGCGCCGTCTCGAAGAAACATTCGGATCAGGTCTGGCGCCGTTTCCTCGACGCATGTGACTACTTCTTCGAGCGCAAGAAGAAGAACACCTCGGGCACACGCCGCAACGAGCGCGCCAACCTCGAACAGAAACAGGAAATAATCCAGAAGCTCGCCGCCCTGCTCGAAGCCCCCGCCGACCGCGAGGCTCAGCTGAAAGCCGTCAAGGACCTCCAGGCCGAGTGGCAGAGCGTCGGCCATGTTCCCTTCGCCGAGAAGGACAAGGTCTATGCCGAGTACCGCGCCGTCGTCGACAAGCTCTATGCCGGACTCGACCGCGGTCGCCGCGGCTCGCGCCAGGAGGCATTCGAGAACTCGCTCGCCGAGATGGGTTCCGACTCGCAGCGCCTCTACCGCGAGCGCGAGCGTCTGCTCCGCGCCTACGAGCAGCGCAAGGGCGAATTGCAGACCTACGAGAACAACATCGGTTTCCTCTCGGTCCGCTCGAAGAACGCCGACTCGATGCTCCGCGACATGCAGCGCCGTATGCAGCGCCTCAAAGATGACCTCGCCGAGCTCGAAAACAAAATCAAGCAGATCGACAGCCGTCTCTGAGACAGTCTGAGCCGCCGACAATACAGCGTCAAGCCACTGTCCCGGACAACGGGGCCGGTCCCGATATGAGGAGAGAGGAGAGGGCCGTCCCACCAACGTATCCCGGGGCGCAAAGGGCTTGGCGCTTCTTGGCGGGCGGCGTACGCCACCCCGGCGCCAGGCTCCACGCTTCTCTCCCAACCTAACCTTTCTACGCACAATCCAAGATATGTTCCAAAGGGGAAAATACGGCAAACTCATCAATTCACTGTTCACCGCGGTGGACTTTGTGGTGCTCAATGCCATATTCCTTGCCATCGGGTTCATCTACCCCGGGGTCGCCGAGCTGCACCAGCGCATGACCTGGCTGCTGCTCAATGTGGCCTACATCCCCGTGGCGTGGTGGGTGACCGGTGCCCACAATGTCCGCTCGCTCCAGATGGAGGCCGTGATGCGCATCACGGTCATCGCCGTCATGTTCCATGCCCTGCTCTTCGTGACGCTCCTCTACCTGATGCAGGTCGACGGGCTCACGGCCAAGGTTCTGCTCGTATTCTACTCGATGCTCCTCACGGGGCTCCTGCTCTGGCGCGTCTCGGGCCAGACGATTCTGAAAACCTACCGCCGCCGCGGCGGCAACCTGCGCCGCGCCGTCATCGTCGGCGGAGGGCCGACGGCATCCCGACTCTACGAGGAGATGTGCGCCAACACGGGCTTCGGGTACGAGGTCGAGGGTGTCTTCGACATCTACTGCCGACCCGACTCGCCGCTGCGCTCCCTCTACCGCGGCAATCTCTCGGATCTCGAAGGTTATATCCGCGAGAAGCGCCCGCACGACCTCTTCTATACCCTCTCGGGCGAGGACCGCGAGCCGCTGCGCCTCACCCTCGGGCTCTGCGACGCACACATGATGACCTTCCACTCCGTCCCGCAGATCTCCCCCTACCTCACCCGCCCACTGCGCCAGGGTCAGATCGGCGCGATGCCGGTCCTGGGTGTGCTCAACAATCCACTCGAAAGCCCCATCAACGCCGCTCTCAAACGTGCGTTCGACATAGCGGTCTCCTCGACCTTCCTGCTCGTGTCGCCGCTCATCTTCATCCCCGTGGCCATCGCCATCAAGCTCTCGTCGCCCGGACCGGTCTTCTTCAAGCAGAAACGCACGGGCTATATGGGCCAGGAGTTCTGGTGCTACAAGTTCCGCACGATGCGCCAGAATACAGAGGCCGATTCGGTGCAGGCATCGAAGGATGACCCGCGCAAGACGCGCCTCGGCGACTTCCTGCGCCGCACGAGCATCGACGAGCTCCCACAGTTCTGGAACGTCCTCAAAGGGGACATGTCCGTCGTGGGGCCGCGCCCGCACATGCTCAAACATACCCATGACTACAGCGCCCTCATACGCAACTATATGGTGCGCCACCTAATCAAGCCGGGCATCACCGGCTGGGCCCAGGTGCGCGGATACCGCGGACAGACCGAGGAGCTGTGGCAGATGGAGAAGCGCGTCGAGCACGATATATGGTACATCGAGCACTGGAGCCTCTTCCTCGACATCAAGATCATGGTGCGCACGGTGATCAACGCCCTGCACAAGGATGAGAACGCTTTCTGACAACGACGTACCCGTGAATCAAGAAACCATACCCGCCGACAACGAGCTGAGGGCGCGGGCGACGGCCCTGCTCGCCCGCTTCTACGGCTACGGGACGTTCCGCCCCCTGCAATTCGAAATCATATCCACGGCGGTCGCCCGCCGCGACTCGGTCGTGCTCATGCCTACGGGCGGGGGCAAGTCGGTCTGCTACCAGATGCCCGCTCTCATATCCGAGGGGGGCGTCACGGTTGTGGTCTCGCCGCTGATAGCGCTGATGAAGGACCAGGTGGCCGCCCTCGTGGCCAACGGCATCCCCGCCGCCGCGGTCAACTCGCTCCAATCCGAGGAGGAGAACCGACATATACTCGAACAGCTCGCGACGGGACGCATAAAGCTCCTGTACATCTCCCCCGAGCGTCTGCTCACGGAGATCGACCGATGGTCGCGCGACCTGCCGATAGTCCTCTTCGCCATCGACGAGGCCCACTGTATCTCGCAGTGGGGACATGACTTCCGCCCCGGCTACACCCAGCTCTCGCGCATCAAGGAGGTCTACCCCGAGGTCCCCGTGATGGCCCTCACGGCCACCGCCGACCGCATCACGCGCGAGGATATAGCCACCCAGCTGCGCCTGCGCGACCCATCGGTATTCATCGGCTCGTTCGACCGCCCGAATATCTCGCTGCGCGTGATCGTCAATCCCGGCAAGACGCAGCGCCTGGCCATCATCGGGAGCCTCATCGAGCGACACCGTATGGACTCGGGCATCGTCTACTGCATATCGCGCAAGGGGGCCGAGGACACGGCGCGCCAACTGGCCGAGCGGGGCTACCGCGCGGGGGTCTATCATGCGGGGCTCTCGACCGAGGAGCGCAACCGCGCCCAGGAGAGGTTCATCAACGGCGACCTCCAAGTGATATGCGCCACGGTGGCCTTCGGGATGGGCATCGACAAGAGTAATATCCGATGGGTGGTGCACAACAATATGCCCCGCAACATCGAGAGCTACTATCAGGAGATCGGGCGCGCAGGACGCGACGGCGCACCCGCCGAGACAATCATGTTCTATTCCTACGGCGACATCGCGACGCTGCGCAGTTTCGTGGACGAGAGCGGCCAGCAGGCCCTCAACGCCGAGAAGCTCGCCCGAATGCAGCAGTATGCCGAGGCTTCGCTGTGCCGCCGGCGCATCCTTCTCAGCTACTTCAACGAGACGATGGACCACGACTGCGGCAACTGTGACATCTGTCTCCACCCGCCGCAGCGATTCGACGCCACCATCCATGTACAGAAGGCACTGAGCGCCGTCGTGCGGCTCAACGGCCAGGCGGGTATCACCATGCTCATCGACGTACTGCGCGGGATGGCCCGGCAGGACCTGATTCAACGCGGTTTCCATCAGATCAAGACCTATGGCGCGGGACGTGACCTCAGTTTCGCGGAGTGGAACGCATATATCACACAGATGATTCAGCTCGGGCTGCTCGATGTGGCCTACAACGAGTCGAACCATCTGAAAATCACACCTTACGGGACGCGCATACTGATGGAGCGTCAGAGTGTCGAGCTCGCCGTATTCACCCCCCAGGAGCGGCGCACATCGGGTCGCCGACGTGCCGCCGAGGTGGAGGCGCCCAAGCTCTCGCCCGCCGAGATACTGATGGAAACCCTCAAAGAAGTGCGCCTCAAACAGGCGCGCGCCGAGCAGGTGCCTCCCTACCTCGTACTCACCGACAAGACCCTCATGGAACTCGTGCGCGTCCAGCCGACCGACATGGAGGCCTTTGCCCGCATCGAGGGTATCGGCGAGCGCAAGACCGTGAAGTACTGGCGCCCCTTCGTGACCGCGATCCGCAAGCACCTCGGCATACGCGAGAAACTCGGCACGGGGCTATCCGAGAGCGAGACACTTCTGCTCCTCGGCTCGGGCTATGACATTCCCGCCATCGCCGAGGCCAAGGGGATAAAGACGCAGACCGTCTACAACCACATCGCCACCCTCATAGGTGCCGACCGCCTCACGGACTTCTCCTCGATCATCACGCGCGAGCAGTATCTGAGGGTGATGGAGGTTGCCCGCGAGAATCCCTCGGAGCTGTACATAATCCTGGCCAACGAGATGCCCCTGGGCCTGCCGAAAGTGGCCCTGGCCATATCGGACTACCTCCTGCGCCACAAGTCTAAGTGAAGTTCAACCGAGGGTGCCGTATCTCCCCTCACCTACATGCCAAAAACATCAGAAGCCGGGTGCTCACGCATCCGGCTTCGACATTCATAAACCAAAAATACCATTTAATCAATACCTAAACATGAAATGTGTTTTTACCTTAAACCAATCTTTCTTATCTTAGGTCCCTATCGGGAGTCGGTCGGGGTTCCTTTCCCCTTCCGACATTACAAAGGTAGCAACATCCTGTGACACGGCCAAAATTTTTTAAAAATTTTGTTACGTTTGCAGATGACAAAATTTTAAGTTTTATTTTATTCGACTGATTCAAAGCATATTAAACCCTGAAATAAAACATTACAATAATGTTACAGGGCTAATAAATGTTACAGAATGGGGATTTTAT
>CAMWXQ010000068.1 GCA_947178235.1 uncultured Muribaculaceae bacterium | reverse complement strand
CTCTTAGCCCTATCAGATTGCGAGAATATGGTCACAAAGAAAGTCATCCAGCAGCTTTACAAGCAGTACAAGCAGCCGCCCAAGAGCGCCGACGAGCTTGACATATCTCTCCTCTTTGACTATGCCGCCGAAAACCACGGCATCTTCATCGACGAAGACAACCTCTATATCGGAAGCGTCGACCCAAGCTCCCCCTTCGCCGAAATCCCCCTGTCGAAGATTTGCCAGATCGTCGAGTTCGAACGTTTCATCGCCATCATCCTCCACGCCTCGATCATCTTTCTCGGCAAGGAGGACTCGGAAGTCAACATCCACGTCCGGATGGATGACCCGGATGATTCTTCATCGGTCTGGAACCGTCTCAAAGGTCTCATGGGAAAGGCAGTCTGACAAGCCTCTCCCATTTTTTTCACCCGTATCCGTCAGCCATAGCCATCGAAATGGACCGCAATCTGATATTCGAGCGCACCGCCCGCCTCACCGGCCACGCCTCACTGGCCCTCATTGAACATCTCCCCGTAATCATCTTCGGCGTGGGAGGTGTCGGCAGCTGGACTGCCGAGACGTTGGCCCGCACGGGCTTCGCCGACATCACCATAGTGGACGCCGACGCCGTCGCCCCGACCAACATCAACCGTCAGCTCCCGGCCCTCGCCACCACCATAGGACGCCCGAAGGTCGATGTGCTCGCCGAACGTCTCCGCGAAATCAACCCCGACATCCGCATCACACCCGTCCACGGGCTCTATACATCCGAGACGGCCGACCGATATGACCTCCCCCACTATGCATATATCTTCGACTGCATCGACTCTCTCGCGGACAAGGCACTCCTGATCCTCAACGCTACCCGCGCCATGGCCGAAACGGCACGGACGGACAACCCCGTACGCTTCTACTCGTCGATGGGAGCCGCACTGAAACTCGACCCGACACGCATAGCCACCGCTGAATTCTGGCGCGTCAAGGGGTGTCCCCTCGCAGCAGCGCTCAGACGCAAATTCAAGAAGTCGGGACAGATGCCCGCGCGCAAGTTCACCAGTGTGTATTCAGACGAGCTCGTCGCCCAACATCCGGGATACCGACCCGAGGGAGAGACGGCAGACCAGTCAATGACGTTCGGCAAGGCAGTCACCAATGGCTCGCTGATGCACATCACCGCCACTTTTGGCCTCACCCTCGCGTCGCTCGCCATCCGCGATGCCATCGACCGGTGCAAAAAATGAAGCATCAGGCATAAAAATCGTGCCCCGGCAACAAAAATCATATTCCTCACTACATTTGTTATACCACCCTCCCTTGCAAAAGGATTAATTTTGCAGTACAGAAAGGAAAAAGGAAAACAACAAGCATCAAGGAATCCAAAAGCATCTGAAACCAATAGGTCAACAAGGTAAACAAGAAAGATCAAGGACTGGAATCCACACCACACTACGCAACTTAGCAGAAAAACGCAGGCGGCGCCCATCGGAGATGTGCGCCGCCACTTTTTTCCTATGATCCAAAATGATAGATTTTCAACTCCTCGCTTCCAACTCGATGCGGGCGATAGCGGCGGTCTTGCCGGAGTCCAGCTGGATAGCCGCGAGTCCGTCGGAGTAGAGGAGGACGTCGGCCGTCTGACCGTAGCACGCTTCGTTCTTGAAGGCGATGTCGAAGCGGGAGATGCGGTGGCTCAACAAGGTCTCCAATGGCAGAAGGTCGACAATCATATCGATGTATCGGCGGGTTGTGACGTGACGGTTGACGTCGATGTCACTGACACGGTAGGTGTATTCGTAACTCCGTTCGACCTCGGTGTCCTTCGGGAGCGTCAGTCCGCAGCAGCGGCATATCTCGGGGTCGGCGGGAGAGACGAGCTCCTTGAAGTGGCCTATCACGCCGAGGAGGTCAACGGGGCGGCGCGTGGTCAGGTCAATGGCCATCCAGACGGTATGTATTGTCGCCATGGTCCGCCCGGTCTTCATGTCGGTGAGGCGGAACGAGCGGTCGGAGGCGAGGCGCGAGGCTGATTCGATCCAAGTCGTGAGCGCGTACGTACCTCCGACAGTGGGCATCTCGCGGATGTCGACAGCGAGGCGTCCGAGAATCCATGATGCGTTGTGAGGACGCAACGTTGCGAATCCGATGCCGAGGAGATTGGCATGGTCGGTGGCGGTGTCTATCACGAGTGTCACGAGACGCGAGAGGGGCATTTCGAGCGCGGGCGTCACATCGGACGCAGTGAGGGTGAAGTCGGTCGAATGAGTGAGCTGGTATGCCATAGGACAAAGGAATATATTGCAAAGATACGGAAAAAACGTGAATACAGATATATAAAGCGGGCGGAGGAGAAAATGTTCGGCATAGAGAGTGTCAAAAAATTTGCCCATATGGAAAAACTTCCGTAACTTTGCACCATCGAATCGGGGCGTAGCGCAGTCCGGTTAGCGTACCTGCTTTGGGAGCAGGTGGTCGCGAGTTCGAATCTCGCCACCCCGACCGAGGAATTGAGAATCAGCATGAATGTTGGTTCTCAATTTGTTTTATACCAGTGGATTGAAACCTAATTTGTATCCAAAGACACACGTGGCGACTGGGCGTATAGTACAGATGTAGAGCTAACAAAATGGGCTTCGGGTAAACTTCAAGATGCCCAGTTCGCCCATCACATCCATGTCCAATCCTATCGTCACTGAGTATTCAGGGAAAGAGAGACGCGGAAACCGAGTGCGTGCCGAATGGACGATATACACCTCTTTAACATTGTCGACATCCGAGAGCATCTCTACAAACCTATCTATCTCCAAGCTGCCATAATTCTTACGCTCAATATCCAAGGGTATGGCGTACAGAGGATTCTGTGCGGAAATTTTCAATTCGAACAGGGCATCGCCAGGGAGTTCCTCGCCAGGAGCGACCTCGTGCACGTATGTGTCCTTTCCCCGCTCGCGAATCACTCTTCGCTTCGGTTGCCAGTCATATACATATAAGTACTTGTTATCACGTCCGGCCCAGTTGTTGTACAGGTCTGTCAATTCGGGTGCAATGTTCTTGAAAAACATTGAGCTCGGGCTATTGGGATTGTAGATGTCCCTCAACAACGCGTGGAACCTCGCGTATCTCTCATCATCGGGATCGAGCCTCTGCCATGTACGCCATTCGAACCAGTCGGGGAAAGGGAGTGTATCTTTTTCAAACGTCACTTGTGCAATTTCTCCACTGGCCCGGTAATATTTCGCCTTGATTGATCCGGATGACATATGTTCAGGCTCGATAGCCCGATCGGGCAAAAGGGTGTAATCCAGATTTCCATGAGGAGTAACCATAATGAATGAATCTGAATTATTCTCAGAAAACCGCACCTTGAACTCGTATGGGCTGAGTTTCCACATAACGCCGTCGTACTCGTAGCAAAAGGCCATCATGCAGTTGTCGGGAAAGATCCAAAAGCGATTTTGGCCTCCATCCGCGTCATCAATCCATATCCCGTGCATATAGAGGCCGCACAACCGCTCGCCCTCGATGCGCAGATGTCCTGCATCCATGAGCGACCGGCAAACCCTGGTGATCTCCATGAGCATAGACCATATAAACAGAGGTGTACAGTCTTCGAATGAATCCGGATCGCCCAAGTAGTTATCAATTATACCCAGGCACTCGTCGAGGACAATGGGTTTTTCGGTCGAACCGAGCCGCGGCATATCCTCACGCAATACTCCGACCAGGGATCTAAACTTTTCGAGCGACACGACCGTATCCTTGTCACGGAGGTCTCGCCCCCTTGAATTCTCAGTAAACGGACGCAGCACTCCGAAGGCAAAGAGCGTGACGAGCCTGATGTCCACCACCGGCTCCTCACCGGGCCCATCGGGGAAGAACGCCTCCAAGAGCCGGTCATCGTCATTCTTGATCTTGAACTTGAAGATCTCCTCGTTCGTGAGCCTTTTACCCGCAGTAGCATATAAACGGAAGAGCATCCGGCAGAACTTTCGCCGCGAGGCCAACTGCGAACGGTCGCCCCAGTCGAGCGAGAGATAGAATTTGGAGGCTTCGGTATATGCCTTGACAATATCCTCCAAGGGCTGATCCACGAACTCCCCTGCCTCTCGGGCGAGAATCCCGTAGTACATCTCCATGTCGCGTGACGAATACCTGTTGTTCACAATCGTCTCGAACGACACGCCAAGAGCCTCGCGAAACTCAGCCTCGGAGCGAAAGAGTAGCCGTGACCTGTAAGCCACGGAGATAGTATCAAATTTATTGGCCTTTGACATTATCCAAGATTAAAATTTGACGCAAATATACTACAATCCTCCGAAACATGCCAAACAACCATCACCCGAAACCAACGGGATGACAAAAGAAGTCCGTTAAGCCGAAAAAATCCGACCTAACACCCGACTTCTGTAATAAATAGGGGCTTGGCGATTCTATACCCTTGTGCATTCGGCCACGACTGCCTAACTTTGTCGACGGAAAAGACCCCCTCCTCCGTTGATGCGGTGCAAGAGAGCGCCAAATCAACCATAGGGCCCTGGGTTGTTATTAAATTTTGTTAAACACACAGGAAAGGGCGTCTAATCTCAAACAAAGTTTTTAACTTTGCATAAACTCAAACGGAGGAGAAATTCCGTAGAGTAAGAAAAGTGTCAAGCTTTCTTTCTCAGTTAGAACGAATCGCCAATTCAAATACACGCTGAGATGGAGTGAGATTAGACGCTCTTTCTGTTTTTGTCACGCTCGTACGGCGACCGCGTGGTCGCATCATAGCATAGACAAAGCAGAGGGGCAGTTTATTCGACCCTCATATATCATTCAGCGTGTGGGCTTTGGCGAGCCTGTTCTAACTATGATAGAGGCGAGATGAATTCCCCTCTTTTCTTATACCCATTATTAATCGCCGAATTAGGGAGTCAGGAGGCAAGTAGATCATCATGATATATTTGTATGAAAATATACTATGTTATAGCCGAAAAGATTGGAACTTTCGCCAAGGGGACATGTTTCACCAAGGGGGAGTACATACCAACTACGGTTGAATATTTTGCCAAAACAGCAAAAGGATTCGTAAATCTTCCGCGCGAACAGGTTCTAAAAATGCTCGCTGAGAAGGGAGTGACTAATGTTCAGAGAATAACAGAACGAATGCTCTCTCTTCTTCGAGGTATGGAAATCTAATAGTTCGATTATGGAAGAACTGAACTTTCTTTATAAGGCAGCTAACGATGACCTTCGTCTTCTCTGTGACATTATTGTCAAGGACAAGGATGGGAAATATCGTCTTACAGAGGAACTCTCTGCAACAGAGATATACAAAAAATGCTACCCAAATCATATGCGGGACTTAGTTCCCCAGATGGTAACAGAGTTCCGAAAATTCGGAGGAAATACCCTCGTGAACTTCTTTAGGGGGAATGGTCCGACCTACAACAAAATCCTCCGAGACGTGGCAGATCGTTGCAAAGTCAACTACAACAAACATTCCAGCAATGAACAGATTGAGCAATATCTATTGCAAAAACTCTTTGCAGACGCTCTCGATAAAGCCACCGATGAGGAGCTTAAGGCCATGATGGAAGAAATGGGACTTCCAACCCAAAACTTCGGAAGACAAGCCGCAGTTGCAGCCCTCTTGGTAGCATGGAAGAGCGGTGGATTCTCGAGCTATATCCTACTGGTATCCGTTGCCAATGGAGTTGTTAGGTTCCTAGCAGGTCGAGGTCTTCCATTAGCGGCCAATGCAGCCCTCACCCGCACGGCCTCGATCCTTGCAGGTCCAGTTGGTTGGGCTCTAACAGCTCTATGGACTGCAGTAGACATCGCAGGTCCCGCATATCGCGTGACTGTCCCTGCTGTCATTCAGATAGCCTATATACGGCAGAAAGTTAACACTCCTAACATCGAGACATTACTTCTTTTAAAATAGAACTCAACCAAAACCCACGATAGTTGTGTGATATATTTCTTTATAGAAACTCTTACATAAGTTCATTCATAATAGAGAAGATATATCATTTCAAGCAATAGAACATGTTTAAAAGCACGAATTGTCCCCAATGCGGCAGAACAAATGTCAATGGGGACTCGGGGAAAGTAAGTGGTCTTGCGGCATCTGGCATGCTTCTTGGTGCATTCGGTGGACTTGGAGGCGCAATGATTGGAACTTTAGCAGGGGCAACCCTCGGAAAGATTGTCTCTCTATTTCCTCAAGATCGAAAATATAGGTGTCCTCGATGTGGCTATGAATGGTGGGAAAGGTGTTGAAATCCTAAAAGCTGAGGCCAACACTCACTTAAAAACCCATATACCTCATCAGTATAGACAATTTGTTTGCATATTGACAAAGAATA
>CAMWXQ010000067.1 GCA_947178235.1 uncultured Muribaculaceae bacterium | reverse complement strand
TTTTTGAGCGGTTCCATGTAGTCGTTGCCGGCTGCGAGGTAGTCGATGGTAGCCAGGCGGTAGTGGCGTGCGGGGTCGATCGGTTTGCCGTCGATGGTGGCCGAGTTGACTGCGTGGGTCGAGGGATCGTAGAGAACCTTGACGTTCGAGCTCACGCCATTGCCGTCCTGTGCAGCCATGATGGCGATGTTGTCTATGAGGTCCTGGCCGAGTATGTCGAGGACGACGATCGAGTTGTCGAAGGGGGCTATGTCGATGAGTTCGCCGCGGGTGATCTCGCCCGAGTCGAGAGAGTTGCGGATGCCACCCTTGTTCATGATCGAGAGGTCTACGGGTTTCCCTGCAATCTCGGCACCGCGCTCACGCACGAAGTCGCTCATGAGGTTGAGCATCTCCGGAGACTTGCGCTCGAAGAGGCGGGGTGACTTGCCGACCACGATGCCGCGAACCGAGTCGACCGTGTGTTTGTAGGGGGTGATGAGCGATGCAAATTCGCTGCTCACGCGGTTATCGAGGCGCGAGTCCACGGGGATGAGCTTGGCCGAGACCTTGCCCGTTGCGAGGTTGATGTCGACCTCGCCGAGATTCTGGCCACCCGAGCCTGTCTGCAATACGGTGATCGAGTCGCCGTCGGCATTGGCTACGCGCCATGCGAGGTCACCCCCCTGCGGGTCGACCTTAGTGTGCGAGTGGCCGCCGATGATGATGTCTATGTCCTTGGAGCCCTTTGCGAGTACGAGGTCGCTGTAATCATTGCCGTTCTCATATCCGATATGGGTGATGGCGATAATGGTCGTGGCTCCCGCATCGCGCAGCTTGGCGGCTTCGGCGTTGGCTCGCTCGATGGCGTCGAGATAGGTTATGCCCTCGTAGTTGGGGCCCGACACTATCCCCTCGGGGTCGAGATTGATGCCGATGAAGCCGACCGTGTGGTCGCCTACCTTGCGCATGGCCGAGGGTACGAAGAGCGGGGCGAGGGGAGTGTCGCCGAAGTCGTAGTTGGTCGAGAGACGCACGGCATTGAGTTGGCTCCACTCTTTGGCGAGCTGGTCGATACCCTTGTCGAACTCGTGGTTGCCGAGGATCTGGTAGTCGTACCCGAGGGCGTTCATCATCTTGCGTTCAACCTCGCCGCCGAAGATGGTATAGTAGAGCGAACCCTGTACGGCATCGCCCGCGTCCACGAGCAGAACGTTCTGACGCTCGCCGCGCACAGAGTCGATGAGAACCTTGCGGCGCGCGATGCCTCCGAGGTCATGCCGGTCTGGCTCGATGGCCGAGTGGGTGTCGTTGGTATGGAGTATGACGAGGTGGTCGCTTTCGTTGTCGGCCTTTTCGGACTTGCATCCCACGAGCGCGACTATCGCGCCGAGGCATAGCGAGGGGACGAGGTAGCGGTATTTCATGGCTGATTGACAGAGTGGTTTATTGGATGTTTATGAGTTTATGCGTTTGGAGTGACAGTCGCCAGTATGGGTGGGCCATCACATATTCGACCGTCTCGGGGATATTGGCCCCCGAGCAGGGTTGGAGGAAGTAGTGCATCGCTGCGGGAAGTTCGGCCACGATGGTGTCCGGGTCGGTGCCTGTGTAGACAACTTTGAGTTCGTCGATGCGGTTGAGCACCACCGTGCCCCCCTCCTTGGGCGAGCAGGTGATCCAGTCGACCCCTGCGGGGAGGGGATTGGTTCCGTTGGTCTCGACCTGTATGTAGAAGCCGGCCTCGTGGAGCACGTCGATGAGCAGGTCGTCCACTTGGAGCGACGGCTCGCCACCGGTGATGACGAGGTGGCGCGCAGGGAAGGCCGTCAGACGCTCGACGAGCGCGCCGAGCTCGACCTGTTCGGATGCTGAGTGGTCCGTGTCACAGAAGCTGCATTGCAGGTTGCACCCGCTGAACCTTAGGAACACCGCAGCCGTGCCTGTGAAGTATCCCTCGCCTTGGAGAGAGTAGAATATTTCGTTGATGGAATACATTTATAATTATGAATTCTCAATTCTCAATTTTCAACTTCGTACGTCGCCACATTCCCCTCGCTCTCCTGGACGTCGACACGCCAGCAGGTCGGTATCTGGTCGCATATCCATCGGGCGATGTTCTCGGCGGTGGGGTTGAAGGGGAGAACTTCGTTGAGGTTGGCGTGGTCGAGGCGGTTGGAGATAAGAGCCTTGATATTGGTGAAGTCCTCTACCATCCCGTCGGCGTTGAGCTCGCGGGCACGGCAGTGGACGGTGATGATCCAGTTGTGTCCGTGGAGGTTGGTACATTTGCTCGGGTAGGAGAGTTCGAGACGGTGGCATCCGGCAACCTCGAATCGTTTGGTTATATAGTACATTGGTTCAGAGTCTGCTTATTCGATTTTTTTGACGGGTGTCAGGCCGTTCTCGGCTCCGACCTTATACATGAGTTCGAGAGCCTCGGCACGAGGATAGGCAGTACCCCCCTCGACAAACCGCTCGACGGCCACTTCGAGAATCGCGCTGCGGATCTTGCCCACAAGCGGGCCTCCGCCGATGCCGAAGGCCTCCATGATGTCGTTCCCGTCCACCGGGGGGCGGACGCTGCTGATCTCGTCGCGTTGTTTGAGGTCGGCGAGCTTTGAGCGCACGAGCATGAAGTTTTCGAGTATACGCTTCACCTTCTCCTTGTTCTTTGAGGTCACGTCGGCCTCGGCGAGGGTCATGAGGTCTTCGAGGTCCTCGCCAGCGTATGTGATGAGGCGACGCACAGCCGAGTCGGTCACCTCGTCCTCGACGAGGGCCGCGGGGCGCATGTGGAGTTCGACGAGCTTGGCCACATAGTTCATTTTGCGGTCCATCGGGAGACGCAGGGTGCGGAAAATCTTGGGCACCATCTTCGCACCCACGAAATTGTGGTTGTGGAAGGTCCAGCCGACACGCTCGTCCCACCGTTTGGTGACAGGTTTGGCGATGTCATGGAGCAGTGCTGCCCATCGGAGCCATACGTTGTCCGAGACGGCGGCCACATTGTCGAGGACGGTGACCGTATGTTCGAAGTTGTCCTTGTGTCCGCGTCCGTTGATGGTCTCGACCCCCTGCATGGCTGCGAGTTCGGGGAAGATGATGGCAAGCAGACCTGATTTGAGCAGGAGCCTCAGTCCGACCGAGGGGCGGGGGGACTCCATGATCTTGGTCAGCTCGGTAGCGATGCGCTCCTTGGTGATGATGCGGATGCGCTCGGCATTGCGGGTGATGGCGGCGAATGTCTCGGGCCATATCTCGAATCCGAGCTGCGAGGCGAAGCGGACGGCCCTCATCATGCGCAGGGGATCGTCGCTGAACGTCACGTCGGGGTCGAGCGGTGTGCGCAGGATACCGGCCTCCATGTCGGCCAGACCGCCGAAGAGGTCGACGAGTTCGCCGAATCCCTCTCGGTTCATCTTGACGGCGAGGGCATTGACCGTGAAGTCGCGGCGCGAGAGGTCTTCTTCGAGCGTGCCCTCCTCCACGACCGGGTTGCGCGAGTCACGGGTGTATGATTCCTTCCGCGCCCCGACAAATTCGAGTTCGAGGTCGCGGCGCTTGACCTGGGCCGTGCCGTATGTGCGGAAGATATTCAGTTTGGCCCCACGACCCATGCGGCGGCCAACCTCGGAGGCGAGCTCGATGCCGCTCCCGACGGTCACGAAGTCATAGTCCTTTGAGGGGCGTGAGAGGAAGAGGTCGCGGACGCATCCGCCGACGGCGTAGCAGGGCATATTCACGGCATCGGCCGCCTCCCCGATATGATGGAAAAGCGGCTTGTCCAGTAGGCCGACAACCTCGGCCTGAGAGCGTATATGACGCGGGTTCTGTGTTTCAGACATCAAATTCAATTATATCCTCGGGCGCGGGAGTGAGACACTCGACGCGGTCGGCGTGCACGGCATAGGTATTCTCGATGCCCACGGCGCCGACATGAGGAATTACAAACTTGGGTTCGAGGGCGATGACATTGCCGGCACTCAGTATGTCGCGGCTCTTGGGTGCGATGACGGGGAGCTCGTTGATTTCGATGCCGACGCCGTGCCCCATGAATCCCGCGTGCTGGCGGTGGCCCATATAATATGCTTTGAGCCCTGCGGCCTCGGCCATATCCTCGGCCATCTTCCACAGCTCCTTGGCCGGCAGTCCGGGTTTCATCATCTTGCAGGCGGCATGGTGTATGTCGATCGAGCACCGGTGCGCCTTTCGGGCCAGTTCGCCGGGATCGCCGAGGGCATAGACGCGGGTCATGTCGGTCATGTATCCGTCATAGTTCCCGTTCATGTCCACCATGACGGTCTCGCCGCGTTTAATGACGGTACCGTCGGCACCGACGGGGAGCGAGGGGTCCATCCCTGCACCACCCATCGCGAAGTCGTACGGCGATGGGGTGTCGGCGTTCTCGCCCACGAGCAGGTTGCCCATGTACAGTTCCATCGAGTCGCCCGAGATACGGAACTGCCCGAGACATCCTTCGAGGCGGCTGACACGCTCGATTTCGACTTGGAGTTCGAGATCGGTCATGCCAGGGGTGAAGAGGTGTGGAATGCGCGAGTAGACATGTACGTGCTTGGCCCCCGAGCGGCGAAGCAGATCGAGTTCAAGGTCGGTCTTGACGGAGCGCACCTCGCGCATCATGGCCGAGGCGTTGGCCGTCGTGGCTTCGGGGAAGAGCTTCTGCAACCTCACGACCATGGAGTAGGGGAGCAGGTCGATTTCGAGACTGAGCACGGCGGGGAGATTGAGGCCGATGGTCTCGGGCATCTCCTCGGGCTTGCGGAAAAAGACTACACCGTCGCCGACGAGGTGTACGGGACGCTTCACGAAGAAGACTGGCATCCCCTCGGCGGGTATATAGACGAAGCCCGCATACACGCGCCCGGTGATATAATATTTATTGGCGTTGTCCGAGATGAGCAGGGCGTCGACGCCGCCGGCCTTCATGGCCTCGCGTATGCGTCCGAGACGTCGGCCGAACTCATCGCGGGGCCAGAGGATGATGTTGTCTTTGTCGATTGGTTGCATTATGTTGGTGGGATTTCGGGATTACTCCTCGATGTCGGTGATGGAGTCGGGCGCGAGGCGCGTCAGAGCGATGACGGTCTTGCCCTGGGCATCTTTGAGCAGGGCCTCGGATGCCGATTCACCTCGGGTGGCGGTGTCGACCTCTTCGAGTGCCAGGAGGAACTCCTGCTCGGTGGCGATGTCGGGACAGGTCATGCGGGAGGTGAGGAGATTCTTGAATTCGAGAGCATTGCCCTTGTCGAGGTTCACGAGCAGTGTGCCGTTGAGGATATTGCACCCGGCATGGCCGTGGATGCGTCCCTCCTCGATGTCGAGTACAATGCGGAGGTCGGCTGATGCGGGTACGTCATGGCCGTTGAGCTTCGAGACCTTCCATGCTCCGTTGAGGAAGGAGAGGTTGCGGCTGCGGAGTTTCATGACGATGCGGCCATCGGAGGCTTTCAGTTCGAGGTTGTCGGCGTCCGTGGTCGAGTACGAGGCCACGGAGTTGAGCGCGATGTTCACGTCCTGCTCGTAGGGGGCGTCGGGACATGCGCGGAGCGAGGAGATGAATTCGCCCTGTGGTACAATCGAGTGACCTTTGAGGCGCCAGTCGCCGTTGAGGTAGTTGCAGCCGTTGAAGCCGATCACCCTCAGCACGTCGTTCTGTCCGGGTGCCTGGGCCAGTGTTATCTTGGGATGGTTCTCGCCGTTGACCACGACGGTCTTCCCTTCGACCTCGGTGATCGACCACTCGCCCAGGAGGGCGTCCGTGTCATGGCTGTTGGATGCCACGGCGGTCTCGACCTTCTCGACGGTCTCCTTGGCGGTGTCCTGTACTTTGACAGCTTCTTTTTTCATTATCGAGCAGGCCGATGTGCCGGCCATGAGACCTCCGGCGAGGAGGATGAGCGAGAGGGGGCGGATGCTATTCTTCATGATTCAGTCGTTTTTTGTTCGTGAGTGATGATTTTGGCAGTCGTGAGGGACTTGCGGGATATTTTACATTTTTTATAACACCTGTGATGGGCTTAATGTTTCGGTATCCCTGCCCGATTCCCCTCCCGGGGGTTAATGATTGGTCGCGCCGTCAGAAGATTTTGATCGACGGGATGTATCGTTTGGGCTGACGTTTGAGGTCGATGAGTATCGAGTCGACGTGCGCGGCCGAGTTGTTGATGTTGTTGTAGAGGTCGGGGCTGTTGAGCAGCAGACCGAGCGACGAGTTGGCCGAGTTGAGTTTTGCGGTGGCCGTGTCGAGGTTGGCGGTTATGCGGTTGATGTTCCCCATGGTCTCTTTGAGCTGCATCTCTTTGAGATCGGCCGATACGGCGGCGAGTGCCTTGGAGACCGTGGCGAGGTTCTCCGAGATTTCGCTGACGTTGGCCATTGTGGTGTTGGCGTTGTTCACGAT
>CAMWXQ010000066.1 GCA_947178235.1 uncultured Muribaculaceae bacterium | reverse complement strand
GTACAAGCAGACCTCTGAGGTGAAGAATCACGAGATCTACACCAAGGGTATCGGAGACCCGAGGTGGAGGGAGTGACGAATTCCCCCAACAAACCCGCCCCCGTGAGCATCTGTGCTCATGGGGGCGGTTTTGTTGGGGGTGAGGTGAAGTGTTAAAAAATCGTGTAATTTGGGGTGGGGATTTGAGTATTATTAATATTTTTTATATTTTTGGGGCACGTAAACGGCGAGGTGCGCCCGAATGGGACCCGCGGCGAACGTAAACGGTTAACAATCAATCTTATAACAAAATACCAAAAAGCACTATGTCAAGCAAGCGGTTTGCTCTCCTTGTGCTGGCGGCTGTGATGACTGCCGTCGGCGCGTGTGCGCAGTCGGCCATGACCGACCGCAAGCAATTCATGGTGTTCGGCGTTGCGTTCTACAATCTCGAGAACCTCTTCGACACCATCAACAACAATGGCCAGTATGACCTCGAATTTTCTCCGAAGGGTTCGCGCCAGTGGGACGGACACAAGTATTGGAGCAAAATCAACAATCTCGCGCGCACCATAGCCGCGATGAAGACCAAGACGACCCCCCAGGGCCCGGCCATCATCGGCGTGTCCGAGATCGAGAACAAGAGCGTGCTTGACGACCTGGTGAAGGCCGAGGCCATCAAGGGGATGCACCTCCAAGTCGTGCACCACGACTCGCCCGACCGCCGCGGCGTCGACGTGGGCCTGCTCTACAATCCCCGCATGTTCCGCGTCCTGGACGTGACCAACCATACCCTGCGCATCCCCGGCTACGAGAGCTTCCGCACCCGCGACCAGATGTGCGTGACCGGCGTACTGGCGGGCGACACGCTCAGCGTCATCGTCAACCACTGGCCCTCGCGCCTCGGCGGGCAGGAGCGTTCGAGCTACCTGCGCGAGGCTGCCGCCGACCTTTCGAAGCATATCGCCGACTCGCTGTGGGCCATCCGCCCCAACCAGGGTGTCATCGTCATGGGTGACCTCAACGACGACCCCCAGGACCGCTCGTGTGCCGTGAACCTCGGCGCCAAGCGCGATGCCGCGAAGGTGGGCATCCACGGATTCTACAATCCGTGGTGGAAGATGCTCGACGACGGCATCGGCACACTCGCATACAAGAGCTCGTGGAACCTCTTCGACCAGATCATCGTCTCGGGCTCGCTGCTGAAACAGAACGCGCGCCCCGGCGGGCTCAACTACTGGAAGTGCCAGGTGAACAACTTCGACTTCCTCATCGACCGCGAGGGTCAGCGCCAGGGGTATCCCAAGCGCACCTACTCGGCCGGCCAGTGGCTCGACGGCTACTCTGACCACTTCCCCACCGAGGTATTCTTCACCAAAGAGCGCTGAGACCCGATGGCTGAGGACAAGAATACAGGCACCGCCAATAATAATAAGGTGGCACAGGCTCCCTTCGTCGTGACCGTCGGCCGTCAGTTCGGCAGCGGCGGGCGTGTCCTGGCCAAGGCTCTGGCCGAGGATCTGGGCATCGACTTCTACGACAAGGAGCTGCTGATGGAGGCCGCGCGCGAGGCCGGGGTAAATCCCGAGTTCTTCGAGCGCTCGGACGAGAAGTTCCCGACCTTCCTGCATGGGCTCTTCTCATTCACCTCGGGCATCACGCCGATGTGCTACTACACGGGGGCGTCGTCGATCACCGACGACGGGCTCTACAAGGCCGTGAGCGACTTCCTGCTCCGCAAGGCCGAGGAGCGTCCCTTCGTGGTGGTGGGCCGCACGGCCGACTATATCCTGCGCCATCATCCGCGTGTGGCCAACATCTTTGTCCACGCTCCGATGGAGACCCGCGTGGCACGCATCCTCGGGCGCGGCGACGCGGCCACGCCGAAGGCAGCCGAGGCCCTGGCCTCGCGCAACGACAAGTGGCGTGCGGACTACTATAACTTCTTCACCGACAAGGAGTGGGGCCGTCCCGAGAGCTATCACCTGTGCATCGACTCGTCGGCCATGCCGATGGAGGAGTGTGTCGGGATGGTCAAGGACTTCCTGCGCCACAGGGGGCTAATCTGAGGTTTAAGGTTTAGGGCGCTTTGCGCCTTAGGTTTAAAGTTTAGTTGGCCTCAGGCCTTAGGTTTAAAGTTTAGTTGGCCTCCGGCCTTAGATTCAGAATACAAAATCAATAATCAATATCTACGTTTTACATTTTATGAGAATCAAACTGTTTCTGCTACTGCTGCTGACGGCTGCGCTGCCGTCGCTGGCCCAGAAGGTAGCCGGTACCGTCGTCGACGCCACCACGGGCTTGCCCGTCGAGGGTGCCACGGTGATCCTCGACCCACAGGGCCTGACCACCACCACAGATCCCTCGGGAGCGTTCAACTTCGACGACGTGGCAGCCGTGCCCGCCGACCTCTCCGTGCTCGCCTACGGGTATGCCGACTACACAGACGGCCTGCTGATCCCCGCGGGCAAGACGCTCAACCTCGGGACCATCCGCCTGAAATCGACCAATCTCATCGACACCTATTTCGAGGAGCAGAACGATATGCTCTTCGACCAGGCCGCACTCGAAGATGAGGAGGGTAACATGCAGTCGATCGCCGCCCTCACCGGTGCGAGCGACAACATCTACTACAACACGGCCTCGTATGACTTCCAGCCGATGCGCTTCAATGTCCGCGGCTATGACTCGATGTACAACCAGACCTACATCAACGGCATAAGCTTCAACGACCTGGCCCGCGGCCGATTCAACTACTCGACCCTCGGCGGCATGAACCGTGTCTTCCGCGACCGCACCACCGCCATCGGCCTCGATGCAGCCGACTACGGATTCGGCGACATCGGCGGCTCGTCGGACATCAACACCCTCGCCTCGCACTACTCCAAGGGCTTCAACGGCTCGGTGGCATACACCAACTCGAACTATATGCTCCGTGCCATGGCCCAGTACTCGACCGGCCTCAGCAAGCAGGGATGGGCATTCTCCGTATCGGCCATCGGCCGCTATGCCAACGAGGGTGTCATCGAGGGTACGTTCTACAACTCGTACGGCCTCTTCGCCTCGTTGCAGAAGGTGTTCAATGCCCGTCACTCGCTGAACCTCACCGTCTTCGGTGCCCCGACCCAGCGCGCCTCCAACTCGGCCACCTATCTCGAAGCCTACGAGCTCGCCGACAACAATCTCTATAACCCCAACTGGGGCTATCAGAACGGCGAGAAGCGTTCGGCCAAGATCGTCGAGACCTTCGACCCCACCGCCATCCTCAACTGGGTGTGGAAGCCTGCGCGCGAGACATCGCTCAACACCGGCCTCGCCTTCCGCTCGATCCACTACTCGACCTCGGCACTCAACTGGTACAACTCGCCCGACCCCCGTCCCGACTACTACCGCTATCTCCCCTCCTACTTCAAGGACAACGAGAGCGCCTTCGACCTCTACACCGACCTGTGGCGCAACGATGAGAGCTTCCGCCAGATCAAGTGGGATGACCTCTACCAGGCCAACTACTATAACCGCGAGTATGGCCGTGGCGGCAACCCCGCCAATCTCTCGTCGAGCTATATCCTCGAGAACCGCCACAGCAATCAGAACGACTTCATCTTCAACACCCTGCTCAACCACCGCCTCAACTCGGCGATGACCCTGCAAGCCGGCGTGAGCGTCAACTATACCTCGGCGCACTACTACAAGACCATCCGCGACCTGCTCGGCGGCGAGTACTGGCTCGACATCGACCAGTACAGCGAGCGCGACTTCCCCGACCGTCCCGAGATGCTCCAGAATGACCTCCGCAACCCCAACCGCACCGTCCGCGAGGGTGACACCTTCGGCTACGACTACTATATCGACGCCGTACAGGCCACAGCCTGGATCCAGAATCAGATCGCTCTCCCCCGCTGGGACATCAATTATGGCCTGAAAATCGGTTACACCCAGTTCTCGCGCAACGGCAAGATGCAGAACGGCCGTGCCCCCGAGAACTCGTATGGCCGCGGCGAGACCCACCGCTTCGACACCGGCGCCCTCAAGGCCGGCGCGACCTACAAGATCAACGGCCGCAACTATCTGACCGCCCACGCAGCCTACGAGACCAAGGCACCCCTCTTCGAGTATGCCTACATCTCGCCCCGCATCAAGGACACCGCCATCGACGGCCTCACCCCCGAGCGCATCGCCGCGTTCGACCTCTCGTATATCTGGAACTACCGCCGTTTCCGCGGTTCGCTCTCCGGATTCTGGACCGAGATGTATGACCAGACCGAGCGTACATCCTTCTACGACGACCAGTACTCGACCTTCATGAACTATGTTCTGAAAGGTGTACACACCCGCTACCGCGGCGTCGAGCTCGGCATGGCATACAAGATCACACCCTCGATCACCGCGTCGTTCGCCGGGACCATCGCCCAGTACCAGTACCGCAACAACCCGATGGGTACACGCTCGTATGAGAACGGCATGAAGGAGGATGTGAGCCAGCAGGTGTACCTGCGCAACTTCCGCCTCGGTGGCACCCCGCAGAAGGCTGCCAACATCGGCATCGACTGGGCCGCTCCCCACTCGTGGTTCTTCAACATCAATGCCTCGTGGATGAGCGACGCATACGTCAACCTCTCGCCCATCCGCCACGAGGCGCTGCCCGACCTGTGGGAGAAGTATCCCGATGCCGACGAGCTCAAAGCCAAGATGGAGAGCCTCGCCTCCCAGGACAAGCTGAACACCGCATGGGTGCTCAACGCCTCGATCGGCAAGGTCGTGTACATCAACCGCAAGGTCTCGATGAACTTCAACCTCAATCTCCAAAACCTCACCAACAACCGCAACATACAGACCTACGCCTACCAGCAGGGCCGATTCGACTACTCGAACTACGATGCCATGAAGTATCCCAACAAGTACTTCTACGCCCAGGGCTTCAAGGCTTATCTGAACGTCGGTATCCGTTTCTAACCCCCTAATATCCCTCAGACACATATATGAGACTGTATAAATCACTCTTAGCTCTGGCCGGCACGGTGTTCGCGGGGCTGGGCTTCACCGCCTGCGACGACGACTTCGAGTGTCCCCCGGTCTATCTCCCGGAGGCCACATGGGAGGCCAACACACCCATCGCCGAATTCAAGCAGAACTACTGGCAGTACGCCACGGGCTCTGACTATGTACAGATCCCGCTCAACGCCGACGGCGACTCGATCATCATCTCGGGCCGCATAGTCTCCTCGGACGACGGCGGCAACATGTACAAGCAGATCGTGGTCCAGGACGCCTCGGGCGCCATACTCATCGGCGTCAACGCTTCGGGCCTCAATGCAGGCCGATACAAGATGGGCGAGGAGATCTTCGTCAACCTCACCGGCCTCTATGTCGGCAACTACAACAACCTCATGCAGATCGGCCAGCCCTACAACGGCTCGATAGGCCGCATCGACGAGGACGCCATGAAGCTCCACTCGCAGGTCAACGGCCTGCCCGACCCCGAGGCAGTGGCCGAGCTCGTGATCTCCCCCTCGATCGCCGACATCAACGACTGGAAGAAGAGCCAGGAGGACCTGCGCAAGTATCAGAGCGTGATCGTGACCTTGAAGGATGTCACCTTCGAGGGGGGCGGCGAGCTCGCCTGGAGCGACAACCCCGGCGGGAAGTACTACACAACCCGCACCCTCAAAGATGCCGACGGCAACCGCATCAACGTCAACACCTCGAACCAGTGTAACTTCTCGGGCGACCTCCTGCCCGCCGGCACCGGCGACGTGACCGCCATCCTCTCGTACTTCAAGGAGGACTGGCAGCTCGTCGTCTGCGACCCCGCCACGGACTGCACCGGATTCGACGCCATCCCCGCCGACAACATCATCTACTCGGCCCCGCTGAGCTCGTCGATGGAGGGCTTCACTATCGACAACCTCACCGCCGTACCCGAGGCCCTCGGCGCCGTATGGAAGCTCGACTCGCAGTACAACTGCATGGTGGCCAAGGGTTATGACGGCTCCAAGAACTATGCCGCCGACTCGTGGTTCGTCTCGCCCGTCATCGACCTCACAGGCACCGAGACCGCATGGGCAACCTTCCGCCACGCCCAGAACTACTTCGGCTCTGCCGCCCTCGCCCGCTCGGAGGCCACTTTCGCCGTCCGCGTCGAGGGTGAGACCGAGTGGCACAAGCTCACCATCAACTATCCGGCCTACGGCTCGGGATTCAACTTTGTCTCCGCAGGCGACATCGACCTCAAAGCCTATGCCGGCAAGAAGGTTCAGTTCGGCTGGCATTACATCTCGACCGCATCCAAGGCCGGTACGTGGGAGGTGAACAACTTCATGGTCAAGCGCCAGTGCATCGGCACCCCCAATATCCCCACCGAGGCTCCCACGCCCCCCGCCCCGCCCACTCCGCCCCGACGATTGTAGTCTCTTGTATACGACCGTTTAAGTGCTGCCGACTTGTCTCGTTCGATCGGAGACGGTGTTATACCAGCATGCAATGGGAGCTGACTTCTCTCCTAAGATGCCAGCC
>CAMWXQ010000065.1 GCA_947178235.1 uncultured Muribaculaceae bacterium | reverse complement strand
CAGAGCGTCTGCCTTACAAGCAGAGGGTCGGGGGTTCGAATCCCTCAGCGCCCACGACAATCTAAAACCTATCTTGCTTATTCAATCCTTCACATGAAGGGCGCTTAGCTCAGCTGGTTCAGAGCGTCTGCCTTACAAGCAGAGGGTCGGGGGTTCGAATCCCTCAGCGCCCACCACGATAGCCGATTCCTCGATGCGATACAGGATTCGGCTATTTCTATAACCTGCAACCCCTACAACCGTCTCACCATCAAGCCATCCCCACTATGATAACCCAGGAACAGCTCAAGGAAACCATCGAGCGCAAGGACGCGCTCAGAAAGTATCTCGACGTGGACAACAAGAAGATCCAGGTCGAGGAAGAGGAGCTGCGCACGCATGTGCCCGACTTCTGGGAGCATCCCGCCGAGGCCCGCGCCCAGATGAAGAAAATCAAGGATATACAGGCGTGGATCGACGGATATGAGGAGGTCGAGAAGGCCGTCGGCGAGCTCGAGCTCGCATGGGACTTCATCAAGGAGGGTCTCGTCGAGGAGGCTGAGCTCGACCAGCTCTATGCCTCGGCCCAGACCCTCATCGAGAATCTCGAATTGAAGAATATGCTGCGCCGCGAGGAGGACAAGCTCGGCGTCGTGCTCAAAATCAACTCGGGTGCCGGCGGCACCGAGAGCCAGGACTGGGCACAGATGCTCATGCGCATGTACCTGCGCTGGTGCGAGAGCCACGGATACAAGACCTCGATCGCCAACCTCCTCGAGGGTGACGAGGCGGGCATCAAGTCGTGTACGATCAACGTCGAGGGCGACTTCGCGTACGGCTATCTCAAGAGCGAGAACGGTGTCCACCGTCTCGTGCGCGTGTCCCCCTACAATGCCCAGGGCAAGCGCATGACCTCGTTCGCATCGGTCTTCGTCACCCCGCTCGTCGACGATACCATCGAGGTGAAGGTCGACCCCGCGCTGCTCTCGTGGGATACCTTCCGCTCGGGAGGTGCCGGCGGCCAGAACGTCAACAAGGTCGAATCGGGCGTGCGCCTGCGCTACCAGTTCACCGACCCCTACACCGGCGAGCACGAGGAGATCCTCATTGAGAACACCGAGACGCGCGACCAGCCCAAGAACAAGGAGAACGCCATGCGCCAGCTGCGCTCCATACTGTACGACAAGGAGTTGCAGCACCGTCTCCAAGAGCAGGCCAAGATCGAGGCCGGCAAGATGAAGATCGAGTGGGGCTCGCAGATACGCAGCTACGTCTTCGACGACCGCCGCGTCAAGGACCACCGCACCGGCCATCAGACCGCCGATGTCGGAGGCGTCATGGACGGCGACCTCGACCCGTTCATCAAGGCATACCTCATGGAATTCGCCGCCACCGAGGAGGAGAACTGATACTCCGCGGCGTCGCCATCGATCCCCCGGCCGTCCCCAGTGGGCGCGTCGGGGGATTGGCGTTTGTTGGCTTCGGCCTCTGCGGCCAAGCGTGCGGCCTCCTCGCGGCGGGCGCGGCGGCGCATGGCGGCCTTGCGGGCGCGGTGCGAGCGTACGGCGGCGCGGTCGATGGGGTCGCGGTACTTCTCGAACACCTTGTAGAATTCCTCGTCGGGGTAGGGGCATTGGGTGTTCGCTTTCATGTAGTTTTGCACGGCGCGTATGAGTTTGATGGCCTCCTTCGGGGGCATCTGGGCGGCATCGTTGATGGCTGCGTTCAAGATGCGGGTGAAGATCTTGTGCGACACGCGCAGTGCGGGATCGATGAAGCTGGATTTGGATTTTTTGGATGTTGTGGATGTGTTCATATCGTGTGTGTTTTGGGTTATGTGTTGTTTTCTGCTGCAAAGTTACGACCCGAAATACCACATTATGGTGCGATAATGCATACTTGTGGGGTGAAAAAATCGTTTTGCCCGTTTCGTTTATTTGTGCTACCATTGTGCCGCGCAAAATCTTTGCGCGGACATTTTATTTAAGATTGAAGCGTTTCGTGCTTTATCCTCCAAAGGAAAATCGCCAAAATTTCTACGTCATGAGGGAAAAGCAGTCACCGGGCGCTCATGCTTGTCGCATATCCACTCCCCGGCAAGGGGAATCGGTATCCGATATAGGCGTGGGAGTGGACTGTTTGTTTCATGTCGGGCGTTTGGCGATGCCTCCTTTGGGATAAACAGGGACATCATTCCACGCTTTTGTTTTGTATCACAGATGTTTGCGCCGGGGAATGGGCGCATCCGCAAGTGGATATGGACAGACCTCTGAAATCCATCGCGGCCGTGGTCGCCATGCTTGTCCTCGGCCTCGTCATGTCGGTCGTGGCGGGGAAGGCCGCGGCGTTGTGCGCGCTGTGCCTCGTGCTGTCGGCCATCGCCACGGGAGGGTAGGGCGGAGTTGAAATTTTGGATTTTGAATTTTGAATCGGTGAATTCCAAATTCCACGCTCAAAATTCAAAATCCAAAAAATTTCTGCCCCGAACTATTTGGTAGTTAGCGAAATAATTTGTAATTTTGCATCGCTTTAAAGGAAGTTCTCGTCACGGCTACGTTAACAATCTGATTGTCAGCGCGGTCGGGGCGATGAATGTGTGTCGGAGACACCTTTCCCGCAAGGCGTCAGAAAGCATAGAGCAACAGTATATTCACTATAAAGTCAAACAAAAGAAACTAAGATGCCTACTATTCAGCAATTAGTAAGAAAAGGACGTGTGGCTCTCGAAGACAAGAGCAAGTCACCCGCGCTCGATTCATGCCCCCAGCGTCGTGGCGTGTGCGTGCGAGTCTACACCACCACCCCCAAGAAGCCTAACTCGGCTATGCGTAAGGTGGCCCGTGTACGCCTCACCAACGGCAAGGAAGTCAACAGCTACATCCCCGGCGAGGGTCACAACCTCCAGGAGCACTCGATCGTGCTCGTACGCGGCGGCCGTGTCAAGGACCTCCCCGGTGTACGCTACCACATCGTCCGCGGCACCCTCGATACCTCCGGCGTCAAGGACCGCACCCAGCGCCGCTCCAAGTACGGAGCCAAGCGTCCCAAGGCTGCCAAGAAGTAAGAGAAGGCCGCAGCCGGCCGCCCCTCGGGGTCGCCACAGAAGCCCTCTGACACAAGACAAAATCACGACGCTCCTTTTCTGAATACACAAGAAGCAATCATCTGCATAAAACAGAGAGTCGTCAATAGACAAAATCAAAACAACCCTCGTTTTCTGGATTTGATTGGAAGGCTAAGTCCCGGTTGAGTAAACGGCCCCATCCCCGCAGGGCAGGCCGTTGAAGAAGAAAGATGCAGCAACCAAGCAACCAAAAACAAAACCTCTAAACTAAAATGCGTAAAGCAAAGCCCAAAAAGCGGGTAGTTCTGCCCGATCCCGTCTTCCACGACGTGAAGGTCTCCAAGTTCGTCAACCACCTCATGTATGACGGCAAGAAGAACACCTCCTACACAATCTTCTACAGCGCTCTCGAGCTCGTAGCCAACAAGCTCCCCAACGAGGAGGCCACCCCCCTCGAAATCTGGAAGAAGGCCCTCGAGAACGTCACTCCCCAGGTCGAGGTGAAGAGCCGCCGTGTCGGCGGTGCCACCTTCCAGGTCCCCACCGAGATCCGTCCCGACCGCAAGGAGTCCATCTCGATGAAAAACCTCATCCTCTACGCCCGCAAGCGCGGCGGCAAGACCATGGCCGACAAGCTCGCAGCCGAGATCGTCGACGCATTCAACGAGCAGGGCGGCGCATTCAAGCGCAAGGAGGATATGCACAAGATGGCCGAGGCCAACCGCGCCTTCGCCCACTTCCGTTTCTGATCCCCCACACCTATATAATAATCAATCTCTCCTCCCCGGAACGGAGGCATCCCGCCACGGCGGGATGACGAAGCAATCCCCGATTTTTTCACCGAAACCACATTTGATTGGCTCATATCACAATGGCAAAATCAGACGAAGCACTCAAATATACCCGTAATATCGGCATCATGGCCCACATCGATGCCGGCAAGACCACTACCTCCGAGCGCATCCTCTTCTACACCGGTCTGACCCACAAGATCGGCGAGGTCCACGACGGCGCAGCCACCATGGACTGGATGGAGCAGGAGCAGGAGCGTGGCATCACCATCACCTCCGCCGCCACCACCACATTCTGGAAGTATGACGGCGAGAAGTTCAAGATCAACCTCATCGACACCCCAGGGCACGTAGACTTCACCGTCGAGGTCGAGCGCTCGCTCCGTGTGCTCGACGGCGCCGTGGCCACATTCTGTGCCGTCGGCGGCGTAGAGCCCCAGTCCGAGACCGTATGGCGCCAGGCCGACAAGTACAACGTACCCCGTATCGGCTATGTCAACAAGATGGACCGCTCCGGCGCAAACTTCTTCGAAGTCGTACGCCAGCTCAAGGAGGTCCTCGGCGCAAACCCCTGCCCCATCCAGATCCCCATCGGTGCAGAGGAGACCTTCAAGGGCGTCGTTGACCTCATCACCATGAAGGCCATCTTCTGGCACGACGAGACCATGGGCGCCGACTACTCCGTCGAAGATATCCCCGCCGGCCTCGCCGACGAAGCCGAGGAGTGGCGCGACAAGATGCTCGAGAAGATCGCCGAGTTCGACGACGTCCTCATGGAGAAGTACTTCGACGACCCCTCCACCATCACCGCCGAGGAGATCCGCCGCGCCCTGCGCAACGCCACCCTCAAGATGGAGCTCGTCCCCATGATCTGCGGCTCCTCGTTCAAGAACAAGGGTGTGCAGTGCCTCCTTGACGCCGTCTGCGCATACCTCCCCAGCCCCCTCGACTCGGGTGCCGTAGAGGGTACCAACCCCGAGGATCCCGACCAGGTCGAGACCCGCGAGCCCTCGTCCGAGGCTCCCATGTGCGCCCTCGCATTCAAGATCGCCACCGACCCCTACGTAGGCCGCCTCACCTTCTTCCGCGTCTACTCGGGCGACGTCGTGGCCGGCACATATATCCTCAACAGCCGCTCGGGCAAGAAGGAGCGCGTATCGCGCCTCTTCCAGATGCACTCCAACAAGCAGAACGCCAAGGAGATGATCGGCTGCGGCGACATCGGCGCAGGCGTCGGCTTCAAGGACATCCGCACCGGCGACACCCTCTGTGACGAGAACCACCCCATCGTCCTCGAGGCCATGGAGTTCCCCGATCCCGTGATCGGCATCGCCGTAGAGCCCAAGACCCAGAAGGACCTCGACAAGCTCGGCGTAGGCCTCCAGAAGCTCGCCGAGGAGGACCCCACCTTCCGCGTAGAGACCAACGAGGAGACCGGCCAGACCGTCATCTCCGGCATGGGCGAGCTCCATCTCGACATCATCATCGACCGTCTCCGCCGCGAGTTCAAGGTAGAGTGCAACCAGGGCCGTCCCCAGGTAACCTACAAGGAAGCCATCACCAAACCCGTCGAGCTCCGCGAGGTATTCAAGAAGCAGACCGGTGGCCGCGGTAAGTTCGCCGACATCATCGTCCGCGTCGAGCCCGTCGACGAAGGCTTCGAGGGCAACCTCCAGTTCGTAGACGAGGTCAAGGGCGGCAACATCCCCAAGGAATTCATCCCCTCGATCCAGAAGGGCTTCCAGACCGCGATGAAGAACGGCGTCCTCGCCGGCTTCCCCGTCGAGCACCTCAAGGTCACCGTCATCGACGGCTCCTTCCACCCCGTCGACTCCGACCAGCTCTCCTTCGAGCTCTGTGCCATCCAGGCCTTCAAGAAGGCATCCGAGAAGGCCGCTCCCGTCCTGCTCGAGCCCATCATGAAGATCGAGGTCGTCACCCCCGAAGAGTCCATGGGCGACGTCATCTCTGACCTCAACAAGCGCCGCGGCCAGGTAGAGGGCATGGAGACATCCCGCTCCGGCGCCCGCGTCGTCAAGGCCAAGGCACCCCTCGCAGAGATGTTCGGCTACGTCACCGCCCTCCGCACCATCACCTCGGGCCGTGCAACCTCGACCATGAGTTTCAGCCACTACGCCGAGGTCTCCAACTCCATCGCCAAGAACGTCCTGACCGAGTGCCAGGGCCGCGTAGACCTCATCAAGTAAGCTCCCGACACTTTCATTCAACTAACAATATGGACCAAACAATCCGAATCAAACTCAAGTCGTACGACTACAACCTCGTTGACAAGTCGGCCGAGAAGATTGTGAAGACCGTCAAGGCCACCGGTGCCGTCATCTCGGGTCCCATACCCCTGCCCACCCACCGCCGCATCTTCACCGTCAACCGCTCGACCTTCGTCAACAAGAAGGCCCGCGAGCAGTTCCAGCTCTCCAGCTACAAGCGCCTGATCGACATCCACAACTCCACATCCAAGACCGTGGACGCCCTCATGAAGCTCGAGCTCCCCTCGGGCGTCGAGGTAGAGATCAAGGTCTGAGCCCAGGACCCCGCAGCGGGGTAGCCGCAGCGCCACACCCCCGAAGGTGAGTGAAAGTGCCCCCGCCAGGGCCCGGTCGCGGCTCCAGCTGGGGGCGCCCCCGGGAGAAGCGGCGGG
>CAMWXQ010000064.1 GCA_947178235.1 uncultured Muribaculaceae bacterium | reverse complement strand
GAGTATCGAGCGGAGGGTCTCGATGTTGAACGAGGTCGCCTTCATCTCCTTGTCGTCCATCGTGAAGAGGCCGTCGGCATGTAGCGGGAGGCCACAGCGCTCTGTGGCGTCGAGTGTGCGGAGCGGGACGCGGATGGCGGTACCGCGGTTGTAGAAGGAGTCTATCTCGACCTTGACACCCGAGACCCCGATGTATGCGGGATCGAATCCGTCGAGGGGCACGGCCCCGGACTGGGCGTAGAGGCCGTTGCGGGCGGTGAGGCGCAGTGTGTCGGCGGTGACGGTCCACATCTCGGACGCAGGGGTAGGAGCCTCCTCGTCAGCCTTTGTGGCTACGGCGGTATCGGAGACGGCGGGATAGAAGTATGCTGCCGAGACACTGTCGATCGAGAGGGAACGCCCCGATATGGAGTGTGATCCCATGTCGACGACACCCTCGCGCAGTGTGGCGATGTCGATGAGACATGAGAGCGAATCTATTGTGGGCTGCATCTGCATCCCGAAGTCGACGTTGCGGAGATTGATGAGCCCGGCGCGTATGGCCATCGGGGTGGCCTTGGCGGTGTCGGGGGGTGTGGGCATGGTGTCGGGGAGCATACGCAGGCGCACGCGTACGCCGTCGATGTCCGCGCGAGAGAGGTCAATCTTGTCAAAGTCAAAGTTGAGCCCGACGCCGTCCACCCTACCTCGGTGTACATGGGCACGGAGCCACATGAGCGAGTCGGCATTGCCCATCTGATAGAACGCTGAGTCGAGCTCGATGCCGTTCACCTCGATCTCCTTGTGCAACAGGGGGAGCACGGCGACATCCACCCGCGCGCGCGATGCGGTGAGCATCGTGTCGCGGTTGGCCTGTATGACCTCGACCCCCTCGACACTCAGCGTCAAGGGGAAGGTGAGCCTCAGTTTGCGGACACCTATCTGCATCCCTGTGGACTCGGACACCTTGCGGGTGGCGATGCCGACGGCAATGTCCTGGACAAATGGGATATAGAGCAATACCGGCACGAGTAGCACCAGTATGAGGATGCCGACGAGCGACCATCCTAATATTTTGCCTGTTTTACGCACAACGGAAAGAATGTGACAGTGTGATGAATGGGTATGCGCGGCACCGCGGAGGGATGCCTACCCATATAACCCCGGCGGGGGGTCAAATGTTGAGGCGTGGGGATAAAAAACAAACTCCCGCAGCTACAATCTGGGAGGACCGGAGCGACGAGAGAGGGTTGGATGAGGATCGACCATGCTTGGGCCTCGCGAGGCCGTGGAGGTCGGTATGTTCGGATGTCAGAGGTTTGATGGGGAGATTACTTCTCGGGGGTGAGCTTCACCATAATCTCCTTGGGGTCGTCACCGGGGGTGAAGACCACCTTGCCTTCGCGGGCGAGCCAGCCGAGGGCGGCGAAGAGCTCGCGCTCGTTCTTGGCTTTGGCCATCTTTTTGAGCTGCTTGGTGTCTACTGCGTCAGCCTCGTTGAGAGCTGCCCAGACGGCACCGGCCATGAGACCAATAGTTTCAGTGTTCATAGTCAAGTGTTTTATTTAGTGAAAAGTGGGTTCGTCGGTACGGAATCTCAGAGGAGAGATATTCCGCCGCAAAATTACACAAAATTTGTTAATTGTCTTATATAAATAGAACAATATATTGCGGCGATGGTTCAAAAAACCCCGAAATACGCCGTTTTTTCAGCTAAAAATCGGTCTTTCAAGCCATGAACATCGAGTAGAGGAGTGCATCGGCATACTGGCCGTCGCGCCTTATCCACTGGGGGAGCGTCGCGGTGTGGGCGAATCCCGCAGCCTCGAAGAGCGCGCGGGCGGGGAGATTGGCCGCGGAGACCAGTGCATAGAGCTGATGGAGCGAAATGACGCGCCCGAGCGTCCGTGCTACTGTCCGCAGGGCCTCTGCCCCGATTCCCCTGCCCCGCCACGGATCGTCGACAAAGATGCCGACCTCACAGCGCGAGTTGGCAGGGTCGAAGTTGAAGAGGTCGAGGGTCCCGACGCTCTCACCTCCGTCGGTGAGGTCGATCATGAGGCGGAGCTGACGCGCGGCGAAGATGTCGCCGTCATATCCCGCGGCATAGGCGTGGAGCTGACGCAGCGAGAAGGGTGCGACGGTGGCCCCGGCGTCCCAGAGTTCGCGGCGGTTCTCCCACTCGTAGAGCTGTGGGACATCCGAGGGTTCGAGGGCGCGGAGACTTATCCCCCTGCCCTCGGATGCGAGTGGATGACGGCTCTCCATCAATCCTGTTCGGTGAGGAAGCGCTCGACGTCGAGTGCGGCCTTGCATCCCATCCCGGCGGCGGTGATGGCCTGGCGGTATGTGGGGTCGGCCACGTCGCCCGCGGCGAATACGCCGGGGATATTGGTGGCGGTACCTTCACCCTTCACCTTGATATATCCTGTGTGGTCACACTCGATTGCGGGACGGAATACCTCGGTGTTGGGCGTATGGCCGATGGCGAGGAAGAATCCGTCGATGGGGAGGTCATATTCGCGCTCCTCGGGGGTACCCTTCTTTTCGAGCAGTCGGGCACCTTCGAGCAGACCTGTGCCGTAGAGGCCGAGGGTGACGGTGTTGAAGAGGACCTTGATGTTGGGGGCATCGAGCACGCGGCGCTGCATGACCTTCGATGCACGCATCACGTCGCGGCGAACGATCAGATAGACCTCGCTCGCGAGATGGCTGAGGTAAACGGCCTCCTCACAGGCAGTGTCGCCGCCACCGACGACCGCAACCTTCTTGCCGCGGTAGAAGAATCCGTCACAGGTTGCACATGCCGAGACACCCATCCCGTTGTACTTCTGCTCATCTTCGAGCCCGAGGTAGCGCGCGGTTGCGCCCGTGGCGATGATGATGGTGTCGGCGGTGATTTCGAGGTCCGTGTCGGTGCGGGCCACGAATGGACGCTGGGTGAAGTCGACCTCCTTGACAAATCCGGGGCGGATGTCGGCGCCGAAACGGAGGGCCTGCTTGCGCATATCCTCCATGAGGTCGGGGCCGGTGACACCCTCGGGATAGCCTGGGAAGTTCTCGACCTCAGTGGTGATGGTGAGCTGCCCTCCGGGGGTGTAACCCTCGATGACGATAGGCTGGATGTTTGCGCGAGATGTATAGATGGCCGCGGTATATCCCGCAGGGCCGGAGCCGATGATGAGGCATTTGGTGCTGAGCTGGGTCATAGTCGAGTTGAAAGTTTAGAGTTGAGAGTTGAAAGAGCGTTTTTGGCTATCTGAGATCCACTACCTGTACCCCGGGATACTTCTTGGGGTCGAATCTGAATGTCGATTCGGGCAGGTGCTGGCCGGGGAGAATCTGATCGATCTTGACCGCAATCACCTGTCGGTTCGAGAGGGTGATGTGGAGCGAGGTCGGGTACCACGTCGCGTCGCTGAACGTGATGTCGGCGCGGCGGATGTCGGTCGAGCCGTTCTTGGCGGTCAGCCCCACGGCGGTGAATCCCTTGGGCGCTTTGAGCGTCGTCTGCTTGAAGTCGGCGGCCAGCGAGCGGATGATCTCGAAGGGGTTGATCTGCCTCAGCTCGTCGGTCGTAGGGGTGACGATGCTCACCTCTCCCATCTGTGATGAGTAGGTCCACTGGGTCTTGCCGTCGAACCACACCGAGAGGGTCGGGGTGGAGAGGGTGAAGCGGTTGCCCGACATGGTAAGCACACCCTGCACCGAATTGCCGTCGGCGGTCAGCGTGTAGAGAGCCTTGACCGACGCCGTCTTGCCGAGCTTCTGGGCCGAGCGGTCGATCACCTGCTGCGGGGTCAGCGCGAGGAGGGCCGATGCCCCGGCGAGGAGTATGAGGAGTGTCAGAAATAGGCGTTTCATATCTAACTTGACAACGCGCACGGCGGATTAATTGTTTTCGAGGATTCTTTCGAGTGTCAGCGGGTCGACGAGTACCTGGCGGGGCTTGCCTCCGACGGTGGGGCCGACGATGCCGGCGGCCTCCATCTGGTCCATGATCTTGCCGGCGCGGTTGTATCCGATCGAGTAGCGGCGCTGCAACATGGATGTCGAGGCGGTGTCGCTCTGGACGACAACGCGGGCACACTCATCGAAGAGCGGGTCGCGGTCGCCGAGATTGGCTACCGAGCCGGACGCATCGGCCTCGGGCACATAGTCGGGGAGCTCGTAGGCGTGGTCGAATCCGACCTGTCCGTCGATGAAGTCACAGATAGCCTTGACCTCGGGGGTGTCGATAAAGGCACACTGCACGCGGTCGATCTTGCCGTTGTTGCTGAACAGCATGTCGCCGCGGCCGATGAGCTGGTTGGCGCCCGGGCGGTCGAGGATGGTACGCGAGTCCACCATCTGGAACACGCGGAACGCGACACGGCCGGGGAAGTTGGCCTTGATGATGCCGGTGATGACGTTGGTCGAGGGGCGCTGGGTAGCCAGGATCATGTGGATGCCGACGGCACGTGCCTTCTGGGCTATTCGGGCGATGGGGGTCTCGACCTCCTTGCCCGCGGTCATGATGAGGTCGGCGAACTCGTCGACGATGACGACGATGTAGGGTAGATAGCGGTGACCCTTGGCGGGATTGAGCGAGTGGCGGCAGAAGAGTTCGTTGTACTCCTTGATGCCGCGCATCCCCGCGTCTTTGAGCAGGGCATAGCGGTTGTCCATCTCGACACAGAGCGAGTTGAGCGTGGCGACGACCTTCGAGGGGTCGGTGATGATGGCGTCCTCCTCGTCGGGGAGCTTGGCGAGATAGTGGCGTTCGAGCTTGGCGTAGAGGCTGAACTCGACCATCTTCGGGTCGACGAGGACAAATTTCAGCTCCGAGGGGTGTTTCTTGTAGAGCAGCGATGCGATGATGGCATTGAGGCCCACGGACTTACCCATACCCGTGGCGCCCGCGACGAGCAGGTGGGGCATCTTGCAGAGATCGGCCACGAATACCTCGTTCGATATGGTCGCGCCCATCGCCATCGGCAGCTCCATGTTGCAGTTGGCATACTTGGGAGATTCCATTATCCATCGCATCGGGACGGTCTGCGGGTCCTTGTTCGGTACCTCGATGCCGATGGTGCCCTTGCCGGGGATGGGTGCGATGATTCGGATGCCGACGGCGGCGAGGCTGAGAGCGATGTCATCTTCGAGGCGCTTGATCTTGGCGATGCGCACCCCCTCGGCGGGGACAATCTCATAGAGGGTGACGGTGGGGCCGACGGTGGCCTTGATCTGGGCGATGTCTATGCCGTAGTCACGGAGGGTCTTGGTGATGCGCTGTTTGTTCTCCTCCATCTCCTCGGCGTCCACGCTGTTGCGGTCGACGGGGATCTCGCGCAGGAGATCGATGGGGGGAAACTCATAGTGCGAGAGGTCGGCGCGGGGGTCGTAGAGGGGTTGGCCGGTGGCGTCGAGCTGCACGGCGGGTGCCTCGTGACGGGGCTCTGGGGTCTCCTCTACGGGCTCATCCTCAGCCTCCTCGGCGGGATTCACCACGACGAGGGGGATGTCGGGAATATCATCCTCTTCGGCCTTGGCCTTGCGTGTGGGTGTGCCGAAGAGCGGTTCGAGTTCATCCTCGCCGTCGGGGTCGGTCTCTCCCCCACCCTCCTCGGCATCCTCGGCGCGGGGTGCAAAGAGCGGGTCGAGGCCGTTCTCCTCCTTCTGAGCGGGCTCATCGGCCATCATCGGCTCGGCGGTCGGGACTTCGGCGGCTGCGGCGGCTTCACGCTCGGCGCGGGCGGCCGCCTCAAGCGCTTCCTGTTCGGCTCTCTCCTCGGCCTCTCGGGCTTCGCGCTCGGCACGTTCGGCCGCCTCGCGCGCCTCACGTTCGGCACGGCGTTCAGCCTCGCGGGCCTCCCGCTCGGCGCGGCGGACAGCCTGGCGCTCGGCATAGGCGGCATATCTCTCCCTGCCGGTACGCCACAGGCGGTTGATCTCGGCGAGGTAGAGTATGACCATGAAGCTGACGAGTATGAGGCTCACGCCGATCGCACCCCAGATGCCGGTGTAGGTTATGAGGTTGGCATTGAGCATATAGCCGTGGTAGCCTCCCCAGTAGACAGGCGAGGCCATGCCGTAGGTCAAGAGCCCGGCCACGACGGAGATCGTCACTGCTCCGAGGAATGACCTCAGCGTCAGATTCCAGAAGTGCGGTCGGTAGACCTTCACGAGCGTGAGGCCACAGGCAAGTATATAATACACAAGCACGAATGCCCCGAGACCGAGCCACTCATAGACAAGCAGATGGGCGAGGCGCGCCCCGACAGGGCCGCCGGCATTGCGGATCAGCGAGGGGTCGAAGTCGCCGTTGAGCATCGCGCTCTGGTCGCTGCGGATATTGAGGAAATAGCTCACGCAGACGATGAAGGCGTATGCCGCAACGAACACGAATATGATGCCGAGTGCATAGGCCGTACGCGAGTCGGCCAGCATCCGTCCGAAGCTGACCTTGCGCCCTCCCTCATTCTTGGGCCGAGGCTCGGGGCGCGGTTCGGGCTGTGGTTCGGGACGGGGCTGCGG
>CAMWXQ010000063.1 GCA_947178235.1 uncultured Muribaculaceae bacterium | reverse complement strand
TGAGTGCATCGAGGCTCTCGACCCATGTCGACTCGCGGCCGTCGGCGTGTTTGCCGTTCATATCCTCGACGGTGAGGAGGTCGCCGTTGAGGACGCCGTCCTTGTTGTTGTCAAACCAGTTGCCTGCGCCGTAGTAGTGGAATGCTGAGGAGCCGCGGGTGAAGGGCTTGGTTCCGGGCCACGGGCCACGCATGAAGTAGTTGTTCTCGATGTGTGCCCACGAAGCGCCCTCGGTGTCGCCCATGATGTAGCCGCCGCCATCGCCCCAGTTGTAGACGACATTGTTGACGTACTGGTTGACACCCTTGACCTTCGGGTTACGGGTCTTGTTCTCGATGTAGAGGTTGCGGTAGAGAGTGACGCCACCGTCGGTCTGTATGAGGCCGCCGCAGGAGTGGGTTTGGAGACCCTGGCCGATAATGGAGTTCTGGATAGTGATCTTGCCGGGTCTGGTACCCTTGTTGTCCCACGAGACGGAGAAGTTCTCATCCTTGCCCCAGAGGACGGAGAGGTGGTCGAAGATCATGTTCTCGCCGTTGGCGATGCCGCATGCGTCCTTGCCGGAGTCACCGGGGGTACCCATGCGGAAGCGCATATGGCGCACGATGAGGTTGTCGGCGCCGGAGAAGGATACACGGTTGCCGTAGACCTGAATGCCCTCGCCGGGAGCGGTCTGGCCGAGGATGGTGTTGTTGCCCTTGACGACGAGTGCGCTTTTGAGGTGGATGGTGCCGCAGACGTCGAAGACGATGATGCGGCCGGTCTTGGAGACGGCGTCGCGGAACGAGCCTGTACCCGAATCGTTCAGATTGGTGACGTGGTAGATTTCACCGCCTCGGCCACCGGTGGCGAAGCGGCCGAAACCCTCGGCACCGGGGAAGGCGAGCAACTCCTGGGCTTGGAGCCCTGCCCCACATGAGAGGGCTGCTGCCAGAAGGAGTGCGGAGATGGATTTTTTCATATTATATGGTTGGTTTTAAGGTATTGTCTGAGTTGGGGGTCGGGAGATGAATCTCCCAGGCGGGGGACGAAACGAGGTGGATGAGGGAGAGGTGGTGTATATGGGTCTAACGACCCATTTTATATTTTAGTATGAGGAGGGAATTTTAAAAGCTCCCCGCGGGCCGGGGCTGACGCGGGGAGCGTGAATAGGTGGTCTATAAAGAGTTGAAGTGTGCTACGTGATGGAGCGGTTTACTTCTGGATGTACTTGACGCCGTTCTTGATGACGAGGCCCTTGTAGTCCTGGCCTACGCGCTGGCCCATGATGTTGTAGACGGGAGCGTCGAGATCCTCGGCGGGAGCGATGACGTTCTCGAGGCCGGCCTCGTTGAAGCCCTCGTTGAACTCAACGTGGAAGAGTGCGAGGATAGCGCCGTTGGCACCGATGCGGGTTGCGACCTTGTCGGTACCTGTGTAGTTGTAGACATACTTGTAGTAGCGCTTGTCCATGATGTCAGCGTGGGGAACGTCGACGAGCTGAGCGTAGTCGGTGAGCTCCTCATCGCCCTTGACGGGAACGACCTTGCATTTCAGAGCCTGCTCCTTGTTGCGGTTGGTGTCGGATACGGAAGCGATGTAGTAGGTGATGTTGAAGGGGCCCTGGAACTCGGGGAACTGGACGTATGTGTCGGTACGCGAAGCGGAGTTGTCATTGCGGTTGAAGGCAAGAGCGTGCTTGGACGAAACCCAGTCAGCCTCGTTGGCGGCGTTGTAGTTTGCGTCAGCCCAAGCGTCGGTTGAACCCCAGCCGGCCATCCATACGACGCGGGTCGGGCCCTTGGGGCCGTAGCCGAGGAAGGGTGCGGAGTAGTCGAGCTCGTAGCCCTCGAAGGTGTACTTGCCGTCAGCGCCAAGGCCATAGGAGATACCGTCGGCGAAGGAGATGCGGACATGGAGGTTGGGGTTGTTGACCCATGTGCCGTCCTCCTGCTTCATGCAGAGGAGGTCGCCGGTGCCGGCACCTACGCCGTAGGGTACGCCGACCTCGCCGGTCTTCTTGATGAAGTCGAAGTTGCCGGTGATGCCCATGCCGCCCTCGTCGATGGGAGACTGCATGATGGAGAAGAAGAGGGGGGTGGTGTTGAAGTCATACACCACGGGCTCGGCAGCATTTGCGGCCATAGCTGCGCATACGAGAGCAGCCATTGTCAGAACTTTCTTCATGAGTAGAAGTGTTTGATAGGAATTGAATTTTGGTTAGTAAATAGTAGTTTTCAGAATAAGTTTGGGGCGCAGGGGCGGGGTGTCTCCCCCACCCCTGTGCCCTGTGGGTCGGGTCGCGGATTATTCCTGGACCTTGGCTCCGGGATAGCCGGGGAGCTGGGTCAGACGGGGATTGTCGATGAGGGGGTGACCGGTGAGGTTGCCGGCGAGGGGCGAGAGCTCGGAGAAGTTCTTCTTGTATGCGAAGAAGAGGCCGTTCTCACCATCGATCCACTCGGGATAGGTTCCGCCATTCTCCTCGGTGCCGGTGTGCTTCTGGGTGATGGTCGAGCCCATACCCCATGAACCGACGACCATGTAGCCGCAGATCTGACGCGAGCGGGTGTTGTAGTCCGAGGTGACGGCGTCGAAGAGGCGGATGGGGTACCAGTCCTTCTCATACTTGTATCCGTGAGCCTCTACGATCTTCTGTACAGACGTGCGTACGCGGTTGGCGAGTGCGACCATGGCGGGGAGGGGCATGGTGGCGATGGAGGCAACCTCATCGGGGTCGGTCACGTCGAAGTATTCGACCATGAGGAAGTTGTCCTTGTACTCTTTCTTGTTGAGCGATACATGGTACATGCGGTAGACGGGGGTCTCGGCGTACTTGCCGGTCTTGTCGGCGAGGTCGCGGAGGTCCTTCTTGGTCTCGGTGATGAACTTATCGAGGAGGTTGGTGCGCACGAGGTCGGTGCGGAGGACAAACTCGTCGGCGAGCTCCCACTGGCGCTCGTGCATGACGGCTTCGAGGAAAGCTTCCTGGGTTGTGGGGATGTCGAGATCACCTACGCCGGCACGCTCGCGGACCTCTTTGAGGGCGATCTTTGCTGCATCGGTGGGGCCTCCGTAGAGGAAGTTCTGGGTCTCGGCATACATGAGCAGGATGTCGGAGTAGCGGAGCATCGGCTGGTCGATGTTGCGGTTGCTCGAATTGTAGGGTTCCTGGGCCCACTGTACGCGATACTTGCCGCCCATGACGGAGGAGTAGGTGGTACCGACGTGGTAGTCGTTCTCACCCGAGTGGGCGATGGTGTACATGGGGCAGGTGACGTCGCGGCGCTTGTCGCGGGGATCGAACGAGAGATAGTAGGTGGGGAGCTTGATCTGGATTGCCTTCATGGGGCCGAAGAAGCCGCCGTAGGCACCGGTGACACCGATATAGTTGCCGAGGCGTGAGTTGGTCTTCTCGCCCTGCTGAGCGATCATCCACATCATCTCGGGTGCGGTGACGGCATAGTTGCCGGCGGTGAAGTTGCGCCACAGGTTCTGGTAGCCGGTCTCATCCTGGGTGTCCTTGATGAGGTAGTTCTCACCCTGGGCGATGACATCGGCGAGAGCCTTGTCGGCGATCTGATAGATCTCCTGGACGCGGGCAGCGTCGTCGCGGCGGGCGAGGTGGAGTGTGCCGGGGTCATTGGTGGCGAGGTCCCAACGGAGCGAGTAGCCGGCAGCGTGGAGACAGATGCGGGCCATGACGCCGAGGCCTGCGTTGCGGGTGAGGCGCTCGTTGGTCACATAGGGGTTCTCGCTCTGCCAGGGGAGGTCATTGACGTGGTCGACCATATCCTGGATGATGCGGTCGTAGATGCCGTCGCGGTCCTGGCGCACGGGATAGAGGACATCGGGGTCATCCATCGAGCAGTCCTCCATGGGGAGCCACTGGGTGGGGACGTCGCCGAGGAAGCGGATCAGATTATGGTACGCGTACGCGCGGAGCATATAGAGCTCGGCGAGGATGGCGTTGCGCTGCTTGTCCTCGGGGAGCAGCTCGATGCGCTTGATGCCGAGATTGCAGCTCTCGATGGCGTTGTAGCTCTGGCGGTAGCAGTCTCCGAACACCCAGGGACGGTAGGGGTCGTAGGAGTAGCTTGCGCGCTGCATGTTGGCCTGAGTGAAGTTGTCCTCGTTGGCGGTGGTTACGCAGTCGCCAGTGTTGGCGGCACGGAAGAGCTCTTCGAGGCAGAAGTAGCGGTAGACACCCTTGACGTAGATGTCGGCTTTGGCTACATCGGAGAATACATAGTCGACGTCGTCAGCAGTGAACGAGGGCTTCTCCAAGGTGTCCTCGCATGAGGTGAGGGTCATCGAAGCTCCGCCGGCCACCGCGAGAGCCACGAGGAGGCTCTTGGCGGCGCGGTTGATATATGATTTGGTCATCATTGTGATTCAGGAGTAGATTAGAAGGTGAGATTGATACCGGCGACATAGCTGCGCGACATGGGGTAGGTCGACGAGTCGTAGCCGGGAGTACAGATGACGTCGTCGTTCTTGGACGATGCGTCGGGGTCGTAGCCGGAGTAGCCGGTAATGGTGCAGAGGTTGTTGGCTGTGAAGTAGACGCGGAGGTTCTGGATGAAAGCCTTCTTGGTCCACTTGGAGGGGAGGGTGTAGCCGAGGGTAACCTGGGCGAGACGCAGATAGGAGCCGTCCTCGACGAAGTATGAGGAGGGATAGGTGATGTAGCTCGAATTGGTCTCGGTGAGGCTCCATGTGCGGGCATTCTCGTCGGGGTTGAGCTCGCGGAGGCGGGCCAGGGTTGTGGCCTTCTTACCGGTGACGGGGTCAACGAGGCGATAGTAGTTGCCGGAGAACTCCTTGGGCGCGTTCTCGAAGCGTGCATAGGGGCTCATGGAGTGCTTGGTGGCGTTGTAGACGTCGTTGCCTACGGAGAACTTCAAGAAGACGTTGAGGTCGATGCCTTTGTAGGTGAACTGGTTGGAGAAGCCGCCGAAGAAGTCGGGGGTACCGTTGCCGATCTTGACTGGCTGCTTGGTGAACTGGTCACCGGCCTCGTTGTCGGCAGCGAACTTGATGTCGCCGGGGAGAACAGTCTTGCCATCCTCGGGCTTGACGACACCCTCTTTGAGCTGCCATGTTCCGTCGGGGAGTTCGTCGAAGTCGTCGGTGGTGTAGATGCCATCGTACTTGTAGCCGTACATGTCGCCGAGGCCGTGGCCAACGACGGCGTAGTAGTTGACACATCCGGCGCGGTTGTCACCTGCGGAGAATGTCTTGGTCTTCACATCGCCTTCGAGGGCAATAACCTTAGACTTGTTGAAGGACATGTTGAGCGACGATGTCCACTGGAAGCCGTGGGTGGCGACGTTGACGGTGTTCAACTGGAACTCCCAGCCGCGGTTGCGCATCTTGCCGATGTTCTGATACTGCGAGGTGTAGCCTGTGGTCGAGGGGATGGTACACTTCATGAGCATATCGGAGATCTGGTTGTTGTACCACTCGACTGAGAGGTTGATGCGGTTGTTGAACATACCGAGGTCGACACCGACGTTGGTGGCGTGGAGGGTCTCCCATTTGAGTTTGGGGTTGCCGAGGGTACCGTCGGTGGTGAAGGCCATGTCGAACTCCTGGTTATCCATGGGGTATGTGGTCTGCGAGAGGGTCGAGACATACATGTTGGAGGCGATGTCACAGTTGCCGGTGACGCCGTAGCCTACGCGGAATTTGAGGTTCTCGAACCAGTTTGCGATGGCGTTCTCCTTCCAGAACTTCTCCTGGCTGATGCGCCATGCACCCGATGCGGAGGGGAAGTAGCCCCACTTGTTGCCCTTGGCGAACTTGGAGCTGCCGTCGGCACGGAAGGTAGCGGTGAGGAGGTAGCGGTTGTCGTACGAGTAGTTGACACGGCCGAAGAAGGAGAGCATGTTGCCGTTGGAGTGGCCTGTGGACTTCTTGGATACCTCAGCCTTGGAGATGTCGTCGAGCTTGTGGTTGGGCTCGGGGAACTTGCGGAGCGAGAAGGAGCTGCTTTCGCTCTCGGAATATGAGTACTCCTGGCCGACCATGACGGTGAGGTCATGGAGCTTGTTGAGGGTCTTCTGCCAGGTGAGGGTGTTGTTGACGTGCCACGAGAACTTCTCGGAGTTGCCGATGGAACCGGTCATACCCTCGGTGTCCTTATAAGATATGTAGCTGAGCGAGTTCTCGTCGGAGAATGAGGTCGACTTGTCCCAGCCGGTGACATAGTTGACAGCGGTGCGCCAGCGGAAGTCTTTGAGGAAGTCGATGGTGATGCCGCCATTGATGTCGAGTTTGCGCGAGCGCTTCTCGGAGAGGGTCGAGCCGTTCTGAACGAGGGGGTTGGATACGCGGTAATTGTTATCCTGACCGCGGTATTCGGGCTGGGTCTGAGTATTGATGAGCTCGTCGCGGGTGAACATCGTACCGCCCATGATGGGTTGGAGAAGCACGCTCTTCATGCCGGAGTACGAGCCGCCGCCGTGGGTATTGTTGTGGTAGAAGAACATACCGAAGTCGAGCTTGACGCCCTTCCAGAGTTCGGTGTTGATC
>CAMWXQ010000062.1 GCA_947178235.1 uncultured Muribaculaceae bacterium | reverse complement strand
ATATAATACATGATATATTATATATGTAGGGACATGCCTTCGGCATGTTCAAGTTGCATATACACATAAACATCTATTATTGTGCGTTGGGAGAATACTGGGTTGGTATGTTTTACATGCCGGAGGCATGTCCCTACTACATGGTACACTGCGATCTACAATATGGTGTACATAGATGGCGCGGTGGAGATTGGCGCCTTGCCGTTCTGTTCCGTTCCGCTCGGGGAAACGAAAAAGCGGAACAGTGTTTCGGTTGTTCCGTTCCCATGACCGAAACAGAACACCCTTGCGTCATCCAACCTATCTGCAATAAACATCAAGCCCGAGGGCGGTGGGGCTCTCGGGCTTGTATATCGGGGATCATGGACGCGGGGCCCATGAGGGAATGTGGTCAGAAGAAAGCTGGTTGCTCAGACTCGGGGGACCGAGGCAATCAGCTAAGACTTTCTGCGGAATGCCAAATCTACGTTCGGCAATTCGTAGGCTATCTGTCTGATGGGGGGAGCGGTGCTGATCCCTAAGGATTACTCAGCAACAGCTACGGAGTCAGCAGGAGCAGCTACAGTGTCAGCAGCTACGCTGTCTTCTACGACAACAACCTCCTCCTCAACTGCAACTACCTCAGCGGAGTCAGCGGCAGCGGCCTCAGCAGCCTTATCGGAAGAACCGCAGGAGAAGAGAGAAGCGCTGAAAAGAACAGCGGCAACTAAAACTAACTTTTTCATTTTTCTTGTTTAGTTAAATTATTGAACAATATTTAAGCTTCAAAAACGATGCAAAGGTAATACAAATTTTTGACCCGACAAACTTTTTTTAGGTATTTTTTCGTGTCGAGATTTTTTATGGTTAAATTATGCAAATTATTGTATAAATCAACGCCTATATTTAACACTCTGCATACTTTTGGCGCAGTTATGCAATGTCGAGGAGGTTATCGGGCCACGATGAATAGGGTCTGGTGAGGTTCAAGGCTGAGAGGTACTCTGCCGTCGCTGTCGAGAGTGAGTGGGCGGCGTGTGAGGGAATCACGATCCCATGCCTCGGCAACAGTGCGACCCCGACATTCGCGCAGCCGCATATCTCCCGACCACTGAGCGTCGGAATGATTGTAGACGAGATAGACTTCTGCCGTGGGGTCCGTGCGGTGGAAGAATCTGAGACCCTCTCCCTTCTCGGCCTCTACATCGGGGTATATCCCCTCGCGGTAGAGGCGCTCGGCCACGGACTCGCCGAGATTGGCCCAAATGACCGTGGCCCCCTCGCGTTCCATAGCGAGCAGCTTCGCGCGTGCCTCGGGCGAGATATGGGTGCGTCCCTGCACGATGATAGCCTTGTAGCGCATCCCTCCCTCGGCCTCGATTGCGCCATCGGCTACGCTGAGGTGTCCGAGCAGGGCGTCGCGGTTGCAGACGTCGAAGTTGAACCCCTGCGGCATCTCGGGCAGACGGTATGCCATTGTCTTGACGGGATACTCCTCGCCGATGTAGACGAGGAGGTCTACCGAGGGGCGTCCGTGGCGCATCATCCATGTCGAACGCGCCTGTGCGTCCCAAAAGGCGCGCGAGCTCTCCCAGTCGGGATTGAGGCGGTGGAAGATGTATGGGTGGGCAGAGTTGGAGTCGTCATACTTGGCCGTGAGGTCGGGCTGATAGGATGAGGCGCAGACGGCGAACTCATTGATGCCGCGGCAGTATGCGAGGTCGGCGATGCGCATGAGCTCATCCCACGGTGTCCCATAGGGAGTGTCGGTGAACGCCTCACCAGAGGCTATGGGGTGGCCGTAGAGGTGTGCGGCGGAGGCAGCGTCGAGCACGTCATAGTTGCCGTCGGTCTGATAGGCCCAGAACTCCCCCTGCGGCTTCGAGGCGACGGAGCGGCTGAGGAGGTTGTCGTTGGCGATATTGAGCATGGCCTGCGATGTGAAATCCACGCCGTCCTCGCGGCATAGACGTGCGAGGGTGCCGTAGAATTCCGTGGCGATGGTCTCGGAGATGGCTCGGCGGAAGTCACGCAGGAAGCCATCGGTCTCCTCGCGCGTACCTATTATATAACCCGCGAGTGCGGGAATCCAAGGCGCGACCGGGTACCCCGCGGTGGCCTCGAAACGAGCTTCGAACCCGGGGGTCCAGTTGGCTATACCCGCCTCGTGGCTGTCCATACACATCCCTGCGGGAGGAGTGCCCTGTGCGGCGAGGGTGTCGTGTATGGCCTTGAAGTAATTTCGGTAGTGGGTCTCGGCGGCGCGGGCCGACATGACGTCTGCCTCGGGGCCGAGAAGATTGGCGCGTCCGTGCTTGGTACGGGCGCCTGTGGGCTGATGGCCCATGCGGATGATGTGCCAGCGTCCTTCGGGCAAAGTGGCCGTGAGGTGTCCGTCCGCCCCGAGCCCCGCGGTGAGGTCGCGGACTTCTGACAGGTCAAATGCACCATGCTCTCCGCCGATGGCTCGGGGATATGAGACCTCGGTGCGCAGCCCGCTCTTGACCTCCCAGTTGTCGGTGAGGTCGCGCGTCGTGAGACGGATGTGGTCTATGTAGAGCTTCCTCAGCGTCGGGTCGGGCCCGAGCCAGTCGTGGAGCCGCACGCGGAACCATCGGCCACGGACTGCGGGAAAACTGACTGTGCGCTCCTTCGACTTATGGCCTATTACGCTCTCGACACCGCTCAATTCGGCGGCACGGAACCACTGCTCCCCATCGGGGCTGTATTCGAGGCTGCCGATCGGTGGTAGCTCGAAATACTTTCCACCGAAATATCGCTCGGAGGGTGGCCCGGGGATATTCATGGAACCTGTCGAACCCTTGCCTCGGGGCGAGACCTCGTATGTGATGGCGCGGGCCTCAATGGGGTGTCCGCAGTCGAGCGTGATTGTAGCCGTATCACCATCCTCAACCCACAGACGATCCGAGAGCATCCCGAATGTCTCGGCATCCGCGGGCTCGGGGAACGCCACAGTGGCTATATCCCTGTACCACTCTCCCGAGGGACCGAAGCGCAGATCGAGGTGTCCGTCTGGCTCCACCTCGACCACCGTATCGGTCCACGCCGTACGCTGCATCCCGAGGTCGGGCGTGATCCAAGGGCCACCCGCCACATAGCCGTTCGAGGCGGCGACCTCGAAGCCGAGCCCCTCCTCGCGGGCCCTGCGCGCGGCGTATTTCAGCATCTCCCACCACTCGGGAGACATCGAGGGAGCGGCCCCGCGGGCCTTCGAGTGGACTTGGTCGTAGAAGACCACGCCCCCTACCCCTTTGGCCTTGAATTCGCGCAGGTCGGCGTCGATACCCTCGCGGGTAGTCGGGGTCTCGCCGTGGAACCACCAAACCTTGGTGCGTACACTGTCGGGAGGCGTCACAAAACCATCCCAAAGAGCGTCGCCACCCGCCATGACGGCGAGCGGGGCCGCGAGTAGGATGGGGAGCAGCAATCTTTTCATGGTCTGAGAGTTTTTCAAGCAAGCTCGGAGAGTTCGAGCCACCGCATCTCCTTCTCGTCAACGAGAGTCTTGACCTCCTCGTAGCGGCGCGCCTTATCGGCGATGTCGGGGATGCTCTCGCCCGAGTTGAATAGGGCTTCGAGAGCCGTCCGCTCTGCGTTGAGCGTTTCGATCTCACCTTCGAGGGCCTCGAACTCCTTGCGTTCTTTCCACGAGAGTTTCTTGGGGCGTTCCTTGGTCTGTCGGGGCTGTGCGGGCTCCTGTGCGGGAGCCTCGGCGCGCGCCTCGGCGGCCTTCTCCTTGATATATTCTCGATAGTCGGTATAGTTGCCGGGGAAGTCCTTGATGACCCCGTTCCCCTCCATCACAAAGAGGTGGTCGACGATCGAATCGAGAAAGAATCGGTCGTGCGAGATGACGATTACACAACCCTTGAACTCGCGCAGGTACTCTTCGAGAATCCCGAGGGTCATGATGTCGAGGTCATTGGTCGGCTCGTCGAGTATGAGGAAGTTCGGCTGACGGATGAGGACGGCCGCGAGGTTGAGGCGGCGCATCTCTCCTCCGCTGAGGGTCGAGATATACTTCTGCTGGTCGGCGGGGGTGAAGAGGAAGCGTGTGAGGAACTGCATCGGCGTGTAGTGCGTCGTGCCGTTCACCACGACATCCTCGGTGATGTCCGTGATGGCGTCGATTACGCGCTTGCCCGGAGGCAGGGAGAGCCCCTCCTGCGAGTAGTAGCCGAACCGGACCGTCTCGCCGACGTTCCACTCGCCCGAATCCTGCGGGACGAGCCCTTGGAGCATCTTGATGAAGGTCGACTTGCCCACGCCGTTCTCTCCGACGATACCGAGCTTCTCGTATCGGGCAAATGTATATGTGAAACCGTCCAGAATGACCTTGTCCCCGAAGCGCTTGGAGATCCCCTCAGCCTCGAATATCTTCGAGCCGATGTACGAGGACTTCACCTCGTTGGGGTCAATGGTCTTGTCGTCATAGCGCACTGATGCTCTCTCTTTGAGGTCATAGAAGGCATTGATGCGGTACCGTGCCTTGCCCGCGCGAGCCTGTGGCTGGCGCCGCATCCACTCCTGCTCCTTGCGCAGGGTGTTTCGCAGCTTGGCCTGTTCCCCCGCGAGAGCCTCGATCCTCTCGGCACGGCGGCGCAGGTATAGGTCGAAGTTGCCGTCGTAGGCAAAGACCTGACGCATATCTATCTCAATGATGCGGTTGCATACGCGATCGAGGAAGTATCTGTCGTGGGTCACCATCAGCAGTGTGACGCGCTGACGGGTGAGATAGTTTTCGAGCCACTCGACGGTGCGGATGTCGAGGTGGTTGGTGGGCTCGTCGAGGATGAGCAGGTCGGGGTTGGAGAGCAGCAGGCGTGCTATGGCAACACGCTTGGCCTGTCCTCCCGATAGTTTGGCGACGCTGAGCGAGAGGTCGTCGATGCCGAGCTGCGAGAGCATCTGACGGACGCGGTCCTCGTGGCTCCACTCCTCATGGTCGTTCGGGTCGATGGCGGGGAGGAGGTTGTCCATCAGCGAGAGCGACGGATCGAACACGGGGGTCTGGTCGAGAAACCCTACGCGCAGGCCGCTGCGGAAGGTTATCGAGCCCGAGTCGGGGGCCTCCTTGTCTGCAAGGAGGCGGAGCAGGGTCGACTTACCTGTGCCGTTCTTAGCCACAATGCCTATCTTATCCCCCTCGTTGACCCCGAACGAGATGGTGTCGAAGAGGACGCGGTCGCCGTAGCTCTTGGTGAGCCCGTCTACGAGCAGGTAGGGCTTCATCGTGCGAGGCAGTTGTCGAGAGCCTCGATGATGGCCTTGCGGTCCATGTCGCGGCCAATAAAGACGAGCTTGATCATCCTGTCGCCGTAGTCCTCATCCCAGTCGCGCATGAGGCCCGGATCCTGTTCGAGAAGCTGCTTGAACTCCTCCTCGGGGGCGGTTACATACCACAGACCCGCCTCGCGGAGAACCTTCTGACGCCCCGCGGTCTCGAACAGATAGCTCATGTCGGGATTCGAGGCGAAGTAGCAGATGCCCTTGCAGCGGATGACCTCCTTCGGCCAAGCCGTAGCACAGAGGTAGTCGAACTTGTTGAGGTCGAAGGCGGGGCGGCGGTAGTAGACAAAGGTGCCGATGCCGTATTCCTCGGCCTCACCCTCGCCGTGGTGGTGATGATGATGGTGGTGTCCGCATGTACACTCGCCCCCCTCGTCGGCGTGGCATCCCTCCTCGTGATGGTGGTGATGCTCGTGCCCGTGATCATGGTCGTGGTCATGCTCATGATGATGCTCATGGTGATGGTGATGCTCGTGGAAGTGCTTTTCATCCTCGGCCACCTCGGCATTGTCGCGGTCGAGCTCGCGTATCCACGACGCGGAGGTCGCCACGGCACCGAAGTCAAATATATTGGTGTTGATGATCTCCGCGAGGTCTACGTCACAGTAGTCCGTCGGGATGATGCGGGCCTTAGGCTGGATGGCTCGCAGAGTTGCCTCGATCATGTGGCGCTCCTCGGCGGAAACCTCCGAGACCTTGTTGAGGATGACGATGTTGCAGAACTCTATCTGTTGGATTATGAGGTTCTCGATGTCCTCCTCGTCGATATTCTCCTTGCGGAGACCCTCGCCCGAGCCGAATTCGTCGCGCAGGCGCAGGGCGTCGACTACGGTGACGATACAGTCCAGGCGGGGCAGACCGTTCTGAGTGCCGGCAGCACCGAGCTGAGGTATCGAGCAGATGGTCTGGGCGATGGGAGCGGGCTCGCAGATGCCCGAGGCCTCGATGACGATATAGTCGAATCGCTTCATGGCGAGGATGTCGTCAATCTGCTTCACGAGGTCCATTTTGAGGGTGCAGCAGATGCAGCCGTTCGAGAGGGCCACGAGGCTGTCATCCTTCGAGTCGACCACTCCTCCGCGCTCGATGAGGTCGGCGTCGATGTTGACCTCGCCGATGTCGTTGACGATTACGGCGAACTTGATTCCGCGCTCGTTGGTGAGGATATGGTTGACCAGTGTTGTCTTTCCGCTACCGAGGTATCCGGTGAGCAGCAGTATGGGGGTAACTTTCATAGTTCTTTATATTTTGGGCGCATGATGCGCATTGGTTTTCATGTTTGGGGTTATTCACCACTCTACCCTCACGGCCACGTCGGCCATCTCGGCGGGTATGGGCGG
>CAMWXQ010000061.1 GCA_947178235.1 uncultured Muribaculaceae bacterium | reverse complement strand
CTGACCCCACATCTGCTTGGCGCGCTCGCAGACCCAGGGACCCCACTCGACTCCTGCCGACCACGCTCCGGCGGCGACCGCCAGACACACCCCGACAGTCGTTTTGCTTGTGTCGTTGGGCAGGTCGGTGCCGTGGGCCCGGTTGTATTCGATCACCGACTGCTTGTTGTCCGCACAGGCATCCGCAATATATTTTTGGATTGACGGGAGCGCCACATCGCCTTCGATGAACTCGAAATCCACATCGATGAAGTCGTTGCCGAGATAGCCTCCGTAATAGGGTGAGCGGAAATCCCTATCCTGTATCGGATCGTGCCAGGGGAATTCTTTGTTTGTCCGCTCGGCAATCTCTTTGCTCGTGTCATAGATGTCCCATTTTCCGTCGGCAGGTCGCACAACGTCTGTGGGAGCCTTGACAAACCGCCATCTTGCAAGTTGGAACAACTCTCTGAAACGTCCCATGAGGAAAATCATCTCGCGCTCGGCATTGCGGTCGATGAATGTGATCAGCGTGCGCGGACGTCCCGTGTGAGGATTGTTGAAGTTGGGATAATGGGCGACATGAGCAGCCTCGATGCCTAGAGCCACACCCATCTTAGACATCCCGACCACAATGAGGTGAACCCTTTGATGCGACGAAAAGAACAATCCTTCGACCCCATCGAGCGGGAGATAGTACAATTTGTCATCTACCTCACGGCTTATCAGCACCTGCTGCGCCCAGTTCTCGTATATGCTGAATGGTATAAAACGGAAAGCTGCGCTGTCGGACAACTTCAAGTCAGTGAATTGGAATGCCGTGAATGTCGACTGGTACTCGAACATCATATGGCAGGGAATTTTCTCCTCCTTGACGATCTTGATATTCTCGTTCATCAGTCGCCAAGTCTGCATATTGATGGCATCATGGCTCGAACCATCGATAATGTACGGCTCCCCGATTATGTATATCTCCCTCGCGAGCTCCAAATGCAGTTCAGAGAGCTCGTGCCACGAGGTACGGTCGCCCGCGTAGATGATGACGCGTTCCAACACCTTCTCATCCTTGACCTCCGAGGCTATCTCACGTCTGACTTTCTCGGGTGGGCGTTGGGTCTGAATCAAGACATATTCACACTTCGAGCCATTCATCAAGTCTCTCACGAGGCTCGCCACCATCTTGTGCCCGCCGATAATTGCGACAAATGGACGGCCAAAGATATATTCATATCGCGCCTCACCATTGATATGCCGGTCTTTTCGATTCGACACCCAGTTGACGAGGATAGTGAGAATCACGCCGTTGAGGACAAAGAGGCCGAAGAGATTAGTGACAAACACTGCCATCCATTCTCCAATGGGTGCGTCCTTAGCATCGTCAACAGAGGGATTTGTAAGCTGAATGAAAGTATGCCCAAACGTCCATCCTCTCGTTTTCCAACAAAAAAAGTACAATATCCCAAATCCGAGAAAGGACAAAACAAATGTCCAAATGAACAACCGCGCGAATCCGCCCGACATATATTTGTCCAATGTCAGGTAACGGCGTTTCCACTTTATTGGCGAATTAAAATTTATGGTGCTCAAAGTATTTTCGGGTTAGAAATTAAGGTGATTTCGACCTATCTGTGCGGTCTACGATCTTGACGTGCACAAAGATAATGATTTTTGCCGAATTATACGTCAGCATGGGCGTATAATTCGGCAAAAAGATGTTGATTGATTCCGTCTTATTTATTTCGTCTCTTCGGGTTTTATTCCCATCTGCGAGAGGGTGGCGTGGAATTTGCGGGAGATTTCGGGGTTGCAGAGGTTGCCGATGCTCCCTTCGTGGGTGTGGTGTACTTCGCGGACAGGGCGGTAGGTGCCTTCCTGTACCTCTCGGCCCACGGTGCGGTACGCCTCGCGGAACGGAACGCCGGAGAGCACGAGGCGATTGACCTCCTCGACCGTGAAGAGGTAGTCGTAGCGTGGGTCGTCGATGATGTCCCCGCGGACGCGCATCTGACGGAGCATGTACTCGGCCATATCGAGACACTCAATCATCTCTGTCGTGGCGGGGAAGATGATGTCTTTGAGCAGTTGGAGGTCGCGGTTGTATCCGAGCGGAAGATTGGCCGTGAGCAGGGCTATCTCGTTGGGGACGGCTTGCAGGCGGTTACACTTTCCGCGCATTATCTCGAACACGTCGGGATTCTTCTTGTGGGGCATAATGGACGAGCCCGTGGTGAGCTCGTCTGGGAACGACACGAAGCCGAAGTTCTGACACATCCACATGCACACGTCCATGGCGAGACGGCCAAGGGTCGAGGCTATCGACGCAATGGCCATCGAGGCGGCGCGCTCGGTCTTGCCGCGCGACATCTGTGCCGCAACGACATTGTAGTGCAGATCCTTGAACCCGAGCAGCCGTGTGGTCATCGTGCGGTCGAGCGGGAAGGATGAGCCGTATCCGGCGGCAGACCCGAGGGGATTCTGATTGGCGATATTATATGCTGCCACGAGCATCTGCATATCGTCGGCGAGCGACTCGGCGTATGCCCCGAACCACAGGCCGAACGACGACGGCATCGCCACCTGCAAATGGGTGTAGCCCGGCATCAGTACATCCTTATGCTTGTCGCTCAACGCGATGAGGGTGTCAAAGAGGCGCGCCGTGGCTTCGGCCACCTTGCGCAACTCGTCGCGCATGAAGAGTTTGAGATCGACGAGCACCTGGTCGTTGCGCGAGCGTCCCGAGTGTATCTTCTTGCCCACCTCTCCGAGTTTGGCGGTCAGCATGAATTCGACCTGCGAGTGAACATCCTCGACACCCTCCTCGATGGTGAACTCTCCGCGCTCGATGGTCTCGGCTATCTCCGAGAGCCCCTCGAGCAGCACATCGAGCTCCTCGCGGGTGAGGAGGCCGATCGATTCGAGCATCCGTATGTGGGCCATCGAGCCCTGGACATCGTAGCGGGCCAGGCGCAGGTCGAGCTCACGGTCGGCCCCGACGGTGAACTCTTCTATCATCTTGTCGGGCTCAAAGCCCTTGCTCCAAAGTTTCATTCTGTATCAGAGAGTTAATAATCAACATTTATCTTCGAGCGGTCTCGGGCGGAAGCCGAAACGTCGGTTTATAAACCATTGGAAAAATATCGCGAAAGTATAAGAAAGAACCAAACATATCACAATCTCGACAATCATATCGAGCTCACCGAAGAAATAGCCCAACACCTGTGTGACGACATCGAAAACCAGGAGATGGGACAGATACCATTCATAAGAAAACCTGTTGGTATACATCATAATCCCATTTAACCATGAGATTTCAAAACTGAATATGATCAATGCCAGAGAGAGATATGCTGCAAGTGAGAAAAAATCGTTATATTGTTTCCATGGGTCACCTAACCATCCCATAGTCCCCGTAAATATCATCGCCACGATGCATACCGGTAGTAGTATTCTCACCTTAGGCAATTCCAAATGCGAATTATTGCGGACATATACTTCGGCGATCTTCATTCCCAAACAGAATTCCCAAAGATATTGAAGAAAGAAGCTGTTCCATACACGCTCCTCGGACAACCCCATCACATTTGTGAACGTAGCCCAACCCAAGCTTATGGCCACGGCCGCATAGACCCCATACTTCCACTGGACCAGCCGGACCAACAAAGGCCACGCAAAATAGAATTGAATTATCGTGGATACAAACCACATTTGACCTCCGAAATACGTTTCATGTTCCGGAATAAACATTTTATAAAGGAAGAGATTGCTCAACAGAGGCATCAGAACATCTCGTCCACGGAGGGCCATATACGATGCTATGATAAGGCATATAACCGCCATCGGAAAGTAAATCTTCCCGAATCTGCGTTGAAGAAAAGACTTGTACCCGAGAGGTCTGCGTAGATGCGAAAGATACAACCCGAAACCCGAACAAAGGAAAAAAATGTGTACTCCGGCACCTCCGAATGACGAAGCCGTCATCAACCAGCCTGGAATTTCGTAACCCTGGACAAAGTGCATCAGGACAATGGTGAATATTGCGAATCCACGCAAAAAATCCACATAATCCAACTTTTGGGGCTCAAAGCCCTTGCTCCAAAGTTTCATTTCAAGATTCGGTTGAGGGAGGTTATGAGGTTGATGTACTGTGGGATTGCCTCTTCGATTTCGGAGAGGAGTATATACTCGTCGGCTCGGTGAGAGCGGGCCGAGTCGCCCGGGCCGATTTTGAGCGAGGGGAAGGGCATGAGCGACATGTCGCTCGTGGTCGGCGAGACAAATGGTTTCCCGCCTATCCCGACGGCGGCCTCGACGAGCGGGTGCGTCGGCTGGATTACAGAGGCCCGTATGCGGGTCGAGCGCGGGGTTATGGTGGTATCGGGGCTGAGGGTTGAACGCAGCAGCTCGACGGTGGCCTCGTTCGAGAGGATGTCGGTCGTGCGCACATCCACCATCCAAGTGCAACGGTCGGGAATGACGTTGTGGACAATCCCCGCCTGTATGCCCGTGATATTGATGGAGACAGGCCCGAGCGTCGGTGAGACACCGGGAAAGTGGGCCGAGGTCAGCGACTCGATGTCGCGGATAGCGCGACCGATGGCATTGATCCCCTCGTGGCGGGCGGCGTGTCCGCTGACCCCGCGGGTCACGGCGTCGAGCACGACAAGTCCTCTCTCGGCCACGGCAGGTTGCATCCCCGTAGGCTCGCCCACGATTGCACAGAGGGCCGCGCTGCCGAGCGCTTCGAGCTCGGGGACAAAACGGCGCATCCCCCCTTCGCCTCCTACCTCCTCCTCGGCGGTGATGGCCACGACGAGGTTGAAGGCGAGCGGCTTCTCCCTCAGCTCCATGAAGGTGGCGAGGAGCGAGACCGCCGAGGCCCCTGCGTCGTTGCTCCCGAGCCCATAGAGGCGTCCGTCCTCAATGGCGGGAGTATGAGGGTCGCGCGTCCACGAGGCCACGGGGCGGACCGTGTCGTGGTGCGAGTTGAGGAGCAGGGTCATCCTGCCCGGGTCGAACCCGGGGGCGACGGCCCACACATTGTTGGCCGTGCGGCGGGGCGACGCTCCGCGCTCGGCGAGCCATTCATATATTATGTCGGCCGTCCCCGCCTCCTCGCGCGAGGGGGATGGGACGGCGATGAGCCTCGCGAGCAGCTCTATGGCCTCACGCGCTCTCATGGGCGAATGGTCGTGCCCGCGTCGGGGTCGTTGAGGGCCGAGGCCATGCGTATCGATACGCTCTCGACCCCCGAGGCAACGGCGGCGAGGGCATTTTCGATTTTCGGAATCATCCCGCCGCTCACCGTCCCGTTCTCTTTTAGGGTGGCATACGAAGTGGGGGTGATCTCGGCGATTACCGAGTCGGGGCGTTCGATGTCAGCCATCACCCCGGGCTGTTCGAAGCAGTAGACCAGTCGGACGGGGCGCACGCGGGCCATGCCGAGGGCGATGGCCGAGGCCACCGAGTCGGCATTGCAGTTGAGCAGTGTCCCCTCGCCGTCATGCATGATGGCGCAGAACACGGGCACGATCCCTCCGTCGATGAGGCGCTCGATGAGGTCAGTGTTGACACCCTCGGGGCGTATGTCCCCGACAAATCCGTAGTCCCTCGGCTCCTTCGGGCGCATGGTTGCACGCACGGCCCCGCCGTCGGCGCCGCTCAGCCCGAGGGCGTCACACCCTGCGGCTTGGAGCTTCGAGACGATGCGTTTGTTCACAAGCCCTGCATAGACCATCGTGACCACATCGAGGGTCTCGCGCGATGTGACGCGCCTCCCTTCGATCATGACGGTGGGGATTTCGAGCCGCTTGCTCAGCCGCGTAGCCTCCTTGCCACCGCCGTGCACCAGAATCTTGGGCCCGCGCAGGCGGCTGAATTCACCGACGAATGCGTCGAGGGCCGCGGGGTCGTCGACGACGTTGCCGCCGATCTTCACAACCGTGAGGGTCTCTTTCATAAGCTTTCGAGGAGGCGTTTGATGACGACCTGGGCCGAGATCTCGCGGTTGGCGGCCTCGGGGATGACTATCGAGGCGGGGCTCTCGATGACGTCGTCGGTCACAATCATATTGCGGCGCACGGGGAGGCAGTGCATGAAGCGGGCATTGTCGGTGAGGGCCATCTTGGCGGCGTCGACGGTCCAGTCGCGGTCGGTCGAGAGGACTTTGCCATAATTGGGATCTGCATACGCGCTCCAATTCTTGGCATAGACGAAGTCGGCGCCTTCGAGGGCCTTGCGCTGATCATACTCGACGCGTGCATTGCCCACAAATTCGGGCGCGAGCTCGTATCCTTCGGGATGGGTTATCACGAACTCGTAGTCGGTTGCATTCATCCACTCGGCAAAGGAATTGGGCACGGCCTGGGGCAGCGCGCGGGGATGCGGGGCCCATGTCATCACGACCTTGGGGCGCGGCTTGGTCTTGAACTCCTCGATTGTGATGAGGTCGGCGAAGCTTTGGAGCGGGTGGCGCGTGGCGGCCTCCATCGAGAACACGGGACGCCCCGAGTAGCGGATGAACTGGTTGATGACCCTCTCCTCATAGTCCTCGGCCTTGTCTTTGAGGCCGGCAAAGGAGCGGACGCCGATGATGTCGCAGTACGAACCCATCACCGGTATCGCTTCGAGCAGATGTTCGGCCTTGTCGCCGTCCATCACCACCCCGCGCTCGGTTTCGAGCTTCCAAGCCCCCTGGT
>CAMWXQ010000060.1 GCA_947178235.1 uncultured Muribaculaceae bacterium | reverse complement strand
CCCTCGCCCCCGGTCTCTACATCAAGCGCCAGGGCGGCCAGGCCGAGAAGGTAATTGAGAATTGATAATTGAGAATTGAAAATTCCTTTCCTTTCTCAGAAACAGCAATAAGGGCAAAGAATCCCTGCCGATCGGGGTAATTTGTTTTTGAAGCGTCCCTCCGTGGTTGTGTGTCACGGAGGGATTTTCGTTGTGGCGGGTGACTTTCGTTTGCGAAACTTGAAAAGTTGTGTTAACTTTGCACTTATGATAACCTCGTGTGACAATTTTGACCTCTGTGCGCACAACACCTTCGGGATGGCTGTCCGCTGCCGGAGATTCGTGGAGTATGATTCGGCCGAAGATATTCCCGCCCTGCTTGCGTCTCTTCCCGAGGGTGAGCCGTGGATGCAGATAGGGGAGGGGAGCAATCTCCTCTTCCTCAGCGACTATCCCGGCTCGGTCCTCCATAGCCGCGTCTGTCATGTTCGCGAGGAGCGGAGGGATGGCACCGAGGTGCTGCTACGTGCGGGTGCGGGGGTCAACATGGATACCCTCGCGCGCGAGACTGCCGCCGAGGGACTGTGGGGGCTCGAACTGCTCGCCGGTATCCCCGGTGAGGTCGGCTCGGCCGCGGTGCAGAATGTGGGCGCATACGGACGCGAGGCTGCCGACGTCATCCGCGAGGTCACCGTCTATGACACCGCCGAGTGCTGTTTCAAGACCCTGGGGCGCGACGAGTGCCGCTACGGGTACAGAGATTCGATCTTCAAGCACCCCGAGGTGAAGGGGAGGTACATCGTGACCGATGTGCTCTTCGGTCTCAGTACCACGGGGCCCAGCCACTTCCGCGACAGGATGCTCGAAGAGCGTTTCGGAGGCCGCGAGGGGGTCAATCCGCTCGACGTGGCCCTCGCCGTAGTGGGGATACGCAACTCAAAGCTGCCCGACCCCAAAGATGTCCCCTCGGCAGGGAGTTTCTTCAAGAATCCCGTGGTCTCCACCGAGGTAGCCGAGAGACTGAGGGCCGAGTATCCCGACATCCCCGCGTACGATGCCGAGGGGGGCGTGAAGATTCCCGCCGCATGGCTCATAGACCGCTGCGGATGGAAGGGGAAGAAGCTCGGACGCGCCGCCGTATGGCACCTCCAGCCACTCGTGATCACCAACCCCTCGCGCGATGCCTCGCCCGACGAGATCGTTGCGCTCGAAGAGGCTATCGCCACATCGGTCGAAGCCCGCTTCGGCATACGCCTCACTCCCGAGGTCGAACATATTGGAATTGAGAAATTAGAATTATGAATTAAGAATTTTTGGTTCATAAATCACATTATACGCAACCATGAGCACCTACATCATAGAAGGCGGCCACAAGCTGCACGGCGAAATCTGCCCCCAGGGAGCCAAGAACGAGGCTCTGCAAGTCATCAGCGCCACGCTCCTCACGGCCGAGCCTGTCGTAATCCGCAATGTCCCGAACATCCTCGACGTCACCAACCTCATCAACCTCCTGCGGGCGATGAACGTGAAGGTCGACAGGCTCGACTATTCGACCTATCGGTTCCAAGCCGACGACCTCGACGAGGAGTATATTTCGAGTGCCGACTTCGTGGCCCGTTGTGCAGGGCTCCGCGGCTCGGTCCTTGTGGTGGGCCCGCTGCTCGCCCGCCTCGGGCAAGCCTACTTCGCCAAACCCGGGGGTGACAAGATAGGGCGCCGCCGCGTCGACACCCACATCACGGGTCTCTCGCGCCTCGGGGCAATGATCGCCTACAACGAGGAGCGCCAGGCATACTATCTCGTGACCGTCGGGGGGCTCAAAGGGTGCTATATGCTCCTCGACGAGGCTTCGGTGACAGGTACGGCCAACATCGTCATGGCCGCAGCCCTCGCCGAGGGGACAACCACGATCTACAACGCCGCCTGTGAGCCTTACGTCCAGCAGCTCTGCAAGATGCTCGTCTCCATGGGGGTCAAGATAGAGGGGATTGGCTCGAATCTCCTCCACATCACGGGCGTAGAGAAGCTCGGAGGCGCCGACCACACCATCCTCCCCGACATGATCGAGGTGGGCAGCTTCATAGGCATGGCTGCGCTGACCCAGAGCCCCCTCACCATCAAGGATGTGTCATATGACAACCTCGGCATCATCCCCGACGCCTTCCGCCGCCTCGGCATCGAGCTCGAACGCCGCGGAGACGACATATTTGTGCCCGAACAGGAGGTGTACGAGATAGAAACCAACCTCGACGGCTCGATACCCACCATCGCCGATGCCCCGTGGCCCGGTCTGACCCCCGACCTGCTCTCGGTGATGCTCGTGACGGCGACGCAGTGCCGCGGCAGCGTGCTTATACACCAGAAGATGTTCGAGAGCCGCCTCTTCTTTGTCGACCGCCTCATAGACATGGGCGCCCAGATCATGCTCTGCGACCCCCACAGGGCCGTTGTCATAGGTCTCGACCACAAGCAGCCGCTGAGAGCCAACAAGATGCACTCCCCCGACATCCGCGCGGGCATCGCCATGCTCATCGCGGCCATGAGCGCCAAGGGTGTATCGGTCATCGACAACGTAGACCAGATCGACCGCGGTTACGAGGCCATCGACACGCGCCTCGGGGCCATCGGTGCATGCATATCGCGCCGCGACTGAACCGCGTCCATCCTCCACACTCCCCTCACCGAAATGGAAAAGAATCTACCCGAATCCCCCTACCGCCGCCTGAGGTCTCTGATGAGGCTCGCTGCCGAGGTCTCCCGCCCCGACGACGTGAGGCGTGTGCGCGACCTGTACAGGAAAGGCGCCGAGAAGGGGGTGATACTCCGCGACCGCCACGGCCTCAATCCCGTGCGCCAGTCGATAGACACCGCCGCAGCCCTGTGCGAGATGGTCTCGCCGGACCGCAATATGCTCCTTGCCATCCTCCTCTATCAGCTCGCCGCAGCCGAGGGAACGACCATCGAGGAAATCTCCAAGCTATGGGACACCGACGTGGCACACCTCGTCGACGGGCTCATCAAGGTCAGCCGCCTCTACGGCAAACAGACAGTGGTCAAGACCGAGAACTTCCGCCGTCTGCTCATGGCCCTCGCCGACGACATCCGCGTCATCATCATCATGATCGTCGAGCGCCTCACCCTCATGCAGGCCATCAACCATCACCCCGACGAGAAATTCGTCACCGACACCGCCTTCGAGGCAGGCTACCTCTATGCCCCCCTGGCCCACCGCCTCGGCCTCTACAAGATCAAGAGCGAGCTCGAAGACATGTCGCTCAAGTACACCTCGCGGGAGACCTATACCAAGATTGCCCGCGGGCTCAACGAGACCAAGACCGAGCGCGACGCCTACATAGCCTCGTTCATCGCCCCCCTGCGCGAGAAGCTCGACGCCACGGGGCTCTCCTACGAGATGAAGGGGCGCACGAAGTCGATCTACTCCATCTGGAACAAGCTCCGCAAGCAGCACTGCGACCTCTCGGGCATCTATGACCTCTTCGCCATCCGCATCATCCTCGACGTCCCCGAGGAGAGCGAGAAGGCCGAGTGCTGGCGCGTCTTCTCGATTGTCACCGACATGTACACGGGCAACCCCAAGCGCCTCAAAGACTGGATAACCATCCCGAAGAGCAACGGATACGAGTCGCTCCACACCACCGTCATGGGCCCCGGGGGAAAGTGGGTCGAGGTGCAGATACGCACCCGACGCATGGACCTCATTGCCGAGAAGGGTCTCGCCGCCCACTGGCGCTACAAAGGTATCAAGAGCGAGAGCAGCCTGGACCAGTGGATGAACAACGTCCGCGACATCCTCGAAACCGCCGAGGGGCCGATGGAGCTGATGAAGAACTTCAAGATGGACCTGTACGACAAGGAGGTCTTTGTCTTCACACCGCAGGGAGACCTGCACCGCCTCCCGCTCGGGGCCACGGTGCTGGACTTCGCCTTTGCCGTCCACAGCAAGGTCGGATGCTCGTGTGTGGCGGGAAAGGTCAACGGACGCACCCGCAAGCTCGGATACAAGCTCCATTCGGGTGACACCGTGGAGGTCATCACCTCCAATACGCAGACCCCGCGTGCGGACTGGCTCAACCTCGTGGTGACGGCCAAGGCGCGCACCAAGATTCGCCAGACTATCAACGAGCTCACGGCCCGATCCTCCGAACTGGGGCGCGAGCTGCTCTACCGCCGTTTCAAGAACCGCAAGATCGAGGTCGACGAGGGGGACATGATGCGCACCATCAAGAAGATGGGGTACAAGACCGTCACCGACTTCCACAAGGCCCTCGCCGACGGCCTGCTCGACCCCGCCGAGGTCATAGCCGTCTACGAAGAGGTCACCCATCCGACGGACACCGCCGAGCACCGCAGCGCCGAGGAATTCGAGTTGCAGGAGGCCCTCGGGGCCCAGGAGAGCGACCGTCGCCGCGAAGAGGACGTACTCGTCATAGGGAGCGAGAACATCCGCGGGATGAACTACCGCATGGCCCGGTGCTGCAATCCCATCTTCGGCGACAAGGTCTTCGGCTTCATATCCTCGGAGGGGGTCGTGAAGATCCACCGCGACGACTGCCCGAACAGTGCCCACATCCATGCCCGCTATCCATACCGCATCATCCGAACCAAGTGGGCGGGGAAGACCGGCAACATGACCGCCGCCACCATCCGCATCGTCGGCCAGGATGACATCGGCATCGTCACCAACATATCCTCCATAATAAACAAGGAGAAGGACGCGCAGCTGCGCAACATCTCGATCGAGAGCCACGACGGCATCTTCTCGGGCTTCCTCGTGGTGGGCGTCAGCGATATACGCACCCTCGACAACATAATCAAGAAAATACAGACCGTAAAAGGCGTAAAGAATGTCCAACGCAGCAACTAAGACCCTCACGGCGGCCCTCGCCGCCCTCGCCATGCTCGGCTCATGCGCCGGGGACAGGGGCGAGAAGGAGGCCGCAGCCCTCGTCGCCGAGGCCCGTGCGGCCCTCGAAGCGGGAGACTGCCCCGCAGCCCTCACACTGGCAGATTCCGTAGCCCGAGCCTATCCGAAGGCCCTCGAAGCGCGCCGCGAGGCCCTCCACACGGCCACCCTCGCCCGCGAGGGGATGGCGCTCAGAGAGATCGAGGCCACAGACTCGCTCATCGCCCACCTCGCACTCCGCTCAGACTCGCTATCGGCCTATGTGACGAAGGTCGACAACCCCGTCGAGCCATATTTCGTGGCCCGAGGGGAGAATACCGCCGCAGTGTACACCACCACAGGCCTCCACGGACGCCTCTCGCCCGAGGGGGACTTCTATATCCTCGCCACCCTCGCGGGACACCCCGTACAGAGCACATCGGTTGGCGTCGAGGGCCCGGAGGGCTCCTCGGCCACGACATCGTCGATACCCCACGACGGGGAGCGCAACGACCGCTCGGGCTCGACGGAGGTCATTACCTTCCTGGCCGCCGAGTGTGACACCGTGGCCCGTTACATCCACGGACACGCGGGCGAGCGGCTGACACTCGTATTCAACGGCACAAAGGGCACATACCGCACACCCCTCTCCACCGAGAGCGCAGAGCGTCTCGCAGCCCTGTATGAGTATGCCCGCACCGTCCGTGAGGCCCGTATGGCCACCGTCAAGCGCGAGAAACTCTCGCGGGCCCTCGAACTGAGCCGCCAACAGGCCGCACGTACATTCGTCGAACCCACAGAGAAGTGATGGAAGCCTCCGAAGGTAGAATAGCCCGCCTCACAGCCCGAATCTCTCGGCTCTGGGAATACTGCTCGGCAGGGGTGTGGAACGACCACCGCGACCTGCTGAAAGTCAACGTCGTCAAGACGCTCAACCTCACCGTCAGGACATTCCTCAGCACCGACTTGCAGACCAAGGCGTGTGGCATGACCTACCGCACCCTCCTGGCGATTGTCCCCGTCCTCGCCCTCCTCTTCGCCATCGGGCGCGGGTTCGGGTTCCAGACCATAGTCCAGAATCAGCTCTTCAACCTCGTGCCCTCCCAGCGCCAGGCCCTCGAAGTGGCGATACGCTTCGTCGACAGCGCCCTGGCCCAAGCGTCGGAGGGGATATTTGTCGGCGTGGGCATCGTATTCCTCCTGTGGACGGTGGTCTCCCTGCTCGACAGCGTAGAGGAGACCTTCAACGAGGTGTGGGGCGTGACGGTCGACCGCTCGATCTTCCGCAAGCTCACCGACTACCTCGCCATCTGCATCATCCTCCCCATACTGATGATATGCGCGGGAGGCTTGCAGGTGATGATGTCCTCGACTATCCAGCGCATAATGCCCGAAGCGTTCTCGCCCCTGGTCGAGTTCTCGCTCGACTGCCTCAGCGTCGTGCTTACGTGGCTCTTCTTCATGGGCGCATACATGCTCATACCCAACGTCAAGGTCAAGTGGCAGAACGCCCTCATGGCTGGTATCCTCGCGGGCACCGCCTTCCAGGCCCTTCAATGGCTCTTCCTCACGGGTCAGCTGTATGTAGCCAAGTACAATGCCATCTACGGCTCCTTCTCCTTCCTCCCCCTCATGCTCATTTGGATGCAGCTCTCGTGGCTCATCACCCTCGCGGGTGCCCTCGTGTGCCGTGCCTCGCAGGACATAGCCCTGTTCAGTTTCGAGCGTCAGAGCGCCGACATATCACCGCGTTACAGGTTCGAGGTCGAGGCAGCCCTGCTCACCGTGGTCACCGACCGATTCGCCCGCGGACTACCCCCCGTGACCCCCGCCGAGCTCTCGCATACTTACAAGATTCCCCCGCGCCTGCTTGCGAC